>JAHIZN010000163.1 GCA_018814245.1 bacterium | reverse complement strand
CTTCCTCTGTATTTGCGTGGTATTGTTATGCTTCTGTGGCTTAATGCAACAACCGCACAGGTCGTAACAATTTGTATGGACATCCCTGCCAGAGAGGATCTCCTCTTGTGGTCGCTTATTATCGGTGGCAGAGACAGGGGAGTCAGCATCTCTGTCACCCACTGCATTCGCAGGGGCAGGCTCTGTCCATACATAATTAATTATGCGACAATTAACAGTTGACACGACAATAGGACATAAGGTACAGAACGGAGTATTTTCAGATGAAACAATTGACAGAATCAGTGATTATTCAAAATAAGTCAGGATTGCATGCTCGGGCAGCAAGTATCTTTGTGCATACTGCCTCCAGATTTTCATCAAAGATAGAGGTAGGGAAAAATGGTACTAATGATTTTGTAAATGGAAAAAGTATTCTTGGGGTTCTATGTATGGCTGTTTCTCCAGGCAGTAAGATTGTTATCCGTGCTGTTGGCAAGGATGCAGAGGCAGCTATGATTGCACTTATAGAGTTAATAAATAATAAGTTTGGAGAAGAAGAATGATTGCTTCGTATGAAATTACACTATTAGCAGGCAATGCCCACTTTGCAAGTATAGCCTTGCGAAATACAGAAAGGGATAGAAAAGAGGGGGCAGAATGATTACTCTGACTGGAATCTCCGCTTCTTCAGGAATTGCCATTGGCAAAGCATTTCTCTTTGACATAGGAATCTTTAATGTTGAAAAAAAGGAGATTGCATCTACCCAGATAGAGGTTGAGGTACATCATTTTAAGGAAGCGGTTTTAAGGACCAGAGATGAAGTAAAGAGATTAGAGGAAAAGGTTCAACGAAATATTGGGGTAGATATTGCAAAGATATTCAGTGCCCATCTCTTAGTATTAGAGGATCCACTTTTGATTTTAGATGTAGCTCAAAAGATACGGGAGGAAAGGGTATGTGCTGAATATGCCTTAGAGAGTGTGTCTAAAAATATATCAGATAATTTTTCTGCCATGGAAGATGAATACTTTCGTGAAAGAGCTGTAGATGTTTTTGATATTTGTCGCAGAATTCTTCATAATCTTACGGGTGTTGTCAGAATAAGTATAGAGGATTTAACAGAAAAAGTTATTATTATTGCCCATGAATTGTCTCCATCAGATACAGCCCATATGCATGACGGTAATGTAATTGGCTTTGTAACAGAAATAGGAGGAAAGACTTCTCATTCAGCTATTATGGCCAGGGCAATAGAAATCCCGGCAGTAGTTGGAATTAAAGAAATAACATATCAGGTGAGAAATAATGATACCGTTATTATTGATGGTAGTCATGGCACAGTTATTATTAATCCAGACAAGAAAACACTTGAGGAATATTACCGCAGACAGAATGAATATTGTATCTTTAGGGAAGGACTATCCTGGCTAAGAGATCTTCCGGCACAAACTGATGATGGATACAGAGTGTTGCTTTCAGCAAATATTGGGACAGAAGAAGAGGTTGATGTAATTAAAAGAGAAGGGGCAGAAGGGATTGGATTATACAGAACAGAGTATCTGTTTCTTGAACGAACAGACCTTCCCACAGAAGAGGAACAATTTAATGTATATAAGAATGTTGTTATGAAGGTTGCTCCATGTCCGGCAGTGATTAGGACAATGGATCTGGGTGGTGATAAATTTCTTACTCAACTGAACCTATCCATTGAGATGAACCCATTTCTCGGGCTTCGGGCTATTCGACTTTCTCTCAGGTATCCTGAAATATTTAAGGTGCAACTGCGAGCGATCCTGAGGACAAGCCATTATGGAAAGGTTCAGATAATGTTTCCACTTATTTCAGAGATTGAAGAGTTTCAACAGGCAAAATCAATCCTGCTTTCTGTAATGGAAGATTTGGAGAAAGAAAATATTCCTTTTGATCGTAATATTCAAATTGGTATGATGGTGGAAACCCCTGCTGCAGCCTTAGTCGCAGATAGATTAGCTAAAGAGGTTGATTTTTTCAGCATTGGCACCAATGACTTAATCCAATATACTATGGCTATTGATCGTGTAAACGAAGAGGTGGCTTCCTTATATAAACCGTTTCATCCGGCAATCCTTCGCTTAATCAAAATGACCATAGATGCAGCTCACAAGGAAGGAAAATGGGTAGGGATGTGTGGTGAAATGGCTGGTGATCCACTTTTTACCCTCCTTTTACTTGGATTGGGATTAGATGAGTTTAGTATGTCAGGCAGCTCTATCCTTCGGATTAAGAAGATAATTCGGGCAGTACAATTAGATGAAGCAAAGGTTTTTGCTGACGAGATTATGCAGATTACCTCAGCTACAGAGGTACAAAAGACACTTGAGGAAATGATGACGAAAAGGTTTGGGAATATACTGGAGATATAAGATGAGCAAAACATACAAGAATCCACCTGTAATTGAGGTTCTTTGTGAATTTCAATTTGTTCCTGATCAACAATGGGATATAACTATCCCTGAATTAATGTATGAACGAATAAAAGATGAATTTTCAGAGAAACAACAATTTAATAGATATCAAATAGGCATGGATATTCGTTTGAATCAGGTGGGAGAAGAGATTGCACAACCAATATCCCGGATGCAATTTCTTAAAAAAGATAAGTCTGCATTGATTCAGCTTGATCCTGATGTATTAATTGTTAATCATCTGAAGCCATATCCAGCATGGCATCAGTTTCAGCCGTTGATATTAAAAAATTTGCAGGCATACAAAGATATCTCACATCCTAAAGGATTTAAGCATATAGGACTTAGATATATAAATGCAATAGAAATACCAAAATCTGCAATGATAGAAGAATATTTCAATCTTTGCCCATCATTACCAAAAGATTTATCCAATAAATGCAGAGATTTTTTTCTCAAGGTTGATATCCCTTATGAGGAAGGTCAGGATTCTTTAACTATAATATTAGCAAGGGATATGTCAAAAGAATCATTGGGTCTGATACTTGACCTGAACTATGCCATGATTGCTCCTGAAAAGGTTTCACTTGACGCAATTGAAGAATGGCTAAAAATTGCACATGGAAGGATTGAAGAATCGTTTGAGGGATGTATTACTGATAAATGCAGAATGCTTTTTGAGGGAGGAGAATAATGCCATCCCTATCGTATTATTATGGAACTGATCAAATTAGTAGATGTTGCGATTACTCCTATAATCGAGTATCTCACATTTATCAATTGACAAGAGATAAGGCTGAAAGTTCTGCATTTTTATTATTTGAAGAAATGATTAAAGAATTAGAGTCTTTTTATTTTCTTGAAAATCGTCAGGATGTTGAAATTTTTCTTGGGTTTAATCTTTTTTTAATGGAAATCCTTATGGATGCTCCATGTCAGATTGTCCGTATATTTGGAGAATCTGTTAAGCTGTATCTTCAACTTTTCATTGATCCTGAAGAAGATTTTGAGGAGATTTTTATTGTGATAAAAAATTCTTTTAGCCCTGATGAAGCTATTAAGCGGTTGAATAAATTGGATGATGAATGGTTTCTTGGTATTATGGACAAGACTCAAGGCAAATTAAATATCACAGAGGGATCGTTATGAGCTTTGATTGGAGGCAATATGTTCAATTAGCAGGTGAATTAATAAATTGTCCTGATACATCACCCATAAAAGAGGCATACTTCCGATGTGCAGTTAGCAGGGCTTATTATGGTATGTTTTGTATGTTACGGGATTTTTGGGAAAGTCAGAATGGATGTATCTATGAAACAGGAAGTATCCATCGTTTTGTAATAAATAAGTATAAAGAATCAAATAAGTCAGATGAACGAAAAATTGGAGCAGATATTGATCGCTTAAGGCACAGTCGTATTGCAGCAGATTATAAGTCTGATGTTAGAATAGATTATAATGATGCTGCCAAGGCATACAAAAAATCTAAACAGTTACTAAAGCAATTGGAGGAATTATCATGTGCATAGACAAGTCAAACATGCTTGAATCAATCAAGAAGTTTCCGGGTCAATTTGAGAAATCCATCAGGTTTGCTGATGGGGTAAGGGTTGATGGAAAAATAAACAAAGTTGTAATAGCTGGTATGGGTGGGAGTGCCTTCCCAGGGGATATTTTAGCGGCATATCTGAAGGGGACAAATATACCTGTGGAGGTTTGCCGGGGTTACTCTATCACAACATCCATTGATGAGAATAGCTTGGTGTTTGTTTCCTCCTTTTCAGGCAATACAGAGGAAACAATATCTGCCCTGCATGATGCAAGAGAGAAAAAGGCACAAGTGGTGATTGTAACAGCTGGCGGAAGGCTTGAGGAATTAAGCAGGGAGCATAACCTGCCCATGGCAAAAATAGTCAAGGAATTCCCTACATTTCAACCAAGGGCTGCTTCTGGATATTTTATGGGTATATTCCTTGGTGTGCTTTCAAATTCAGGGGTGATTCCGAATAAAAAGGCAGATTTGATTGAGGTCGGTAATTTTCTTGCCAAATGTGAATTTGAGGAAGAGGCAAAACAGCTGGCAAAACAATTAGTTGATTGCATACCGGTTATTTACACACATGATTTTTATGAGATGCCCTTGGCAAGGATTATAAAGATAAAATTCAATGAAAACTCAAAGGTGCAAGCCTTTTTCAATTCATTTCCAGAGTTGAATCACAATGAGATGGTTGGATTTACAAACATTAAGGCTAAATATCACTTTATTGTCCTTAATGATCCGGACGGGCATGAAAGGATTACAAGAAGAATACAAGTATTTAGCGGACTGATGAGAGACAAGGGATTGCCTGTGAGTATTATGGAGATGCGAGGAAATAATGTGCTGAGTAAGATATTTGGCAGCATATATTTTTTTGAGTATGTCTCGTATTATCTGGCATTGGAATATGGAATTGATCCAACACCAGTAGATATGGTGGAGAATTTCAAGAAGGCGTTGTAGTATTTGATAAGGGATAAGGGATAAGGGATAAGGGATAAGGGATAAGGGATAAGGGATAAGGGATAAGGGATAAGGGATAAGGGATAAGGGATAAGGGATAAGGGATAAGGGATAAGGGATAAGGG
>JAHIZN010000162.1 GCA_018814245.1 bacterium | reverse complement strand
GCAGTTACCTTTCTTGACTATTTTCTGGTTAAGTTAATATTTAACAATCCAAACTTTATGGTAAAATACTGCTTTAGCATGAAGTTGGATTGAAAATGATTACATGCAAGAATCATGCCAAATCATTCCGAACAGTATTGAACCCGTCCCCAATTTCCTCGTCCCCAATTTCCTCCCAATTTCCTCCAATTTCCCCCACCAAACACTTTATCCCCTTATTTGACAACACGGAATTCCTTTTCTATCCTTTCCATTAGAAACATTTTCATTAGCGACTGATAAGGTATGTCCCGTTTATTTGCTAAAACCTTCAAATGTGCTATAAGAAATTCAGGCAATCTAATGGATACGGTTTTCACAGAAGGCTTCAAATTTGAAAATACTACTTTTTTACTTTTTGAATAATCAATGTATTCGGTAGAATCATGTGTTGACCAAAATTCAAATTCTTCTTCTTCGCTTCTAAACTCGGGAATTTTTTTAAAATCATTCATTGATAGCATCTCCTTTCTTTCTTGTTCATATCTCTTGCTGAGATAACCCTTATTTTATCACCCCTTATGGTGAAGATAACAAAAAGCAAACGGTCTTTATCTGTTTTTCCTAAAGCAAAATACCGTTCTTCAAGTATTGAATGTGTCGTATCTTGCTGAACAATAAGCGGCTCTTTGAAGAAAATTTCTTCACATTCAATATGAGTAACCTTGTGTTTCTCCCAGTTCTTATTTATATTTCCCTCATCCCATTCAAAACCTTTAGTTTGTGAAAATTTTTTCATCAAAAAGCCCTCTTATTGTATATGGTTATTATATACAATTACCCTGAATTTGTCAAGGAAATTTTCGAGCAAAACAAAGGGAATGGTGAGGAGAGCGTTGCATAAGCTATAAGCTTATCAATACAGGGAGTTACGACAAAAATAGTGATAAAATCACACAAAAACCCCAAATTGACAAATGTTGTAAGCTGTTGACATGCTTGACATGATGTGTGTGGTGATTTTCCCCGATTTCCCCTCCACAATTCCCTCTTGGTATGGACAGGGGTAATGAAGAAAAAACATCTGTCCAACATTTTCACCAAGGATTGCTGAACACAAGAAAAATCACCCTTGACAAATCAGATTTTATGTGGTATATTATAGCTAAAGTCAAAATAGTCTGTGCAGATAAACACCTCTTAATCGTGTAAGGATCTATGCAAAACATTAAAGATGCTGAAAAATTAGGCATGGGTAAGGATAAGAAGAACATGAGCAAGAAAAGAAAAAAGGTAGATAAACCTTCTGAGATTATAACCTTACAGTCAGACAAGATTAGATGGCTAAAAGGAAAATGGGGTGAATATCTTATACTTGGCAGCATATTGACCATTGCCTTTGTTATTCGATTAATTTATCTCTCACAGATTAAGGCAAGTGACCCAAACTTTCTACACTTAGAGGGTACTGATCAGGGAACATACGATTCTGCTGCTCAGCAAATCCTTAATGGTACACTTCCAAAAGAACCATACTTTTATAACCCGGGATATTATTATTTTCTTGCCCTGCTTTATGCTATATTTGGCAGAGAGCTTGATCTTATCCTAAAACTCCAATTTCTTCTTGGTCTTGGCACCTATATCCTGACATATGTTATAGCTAAGCAGATATTTAACAAGGGTGTTGCCATGATCAGTGTTATTATCTGCAGCTTTTATGGATTGTTCATGGTATATGAGGGGCTTTTCCTCTCTGCGGTTCTGGATACATTTTTAATGCTTCTTGTTGTATTTCTTATCCTCAAGGCAATAGATAGGCAATCCCTGATATGGTTTTTACTGACAGGTCTGATAATGGGATTATCGGCCATTTCTCGGCCAACAATGATTTTGATGGCACCATTTATCGTTATCTGGATAGCTTTCAGGATGCGTAAGGAAAGGAAGCAGCTATTGCTTGGTATAATTGGTGTTTGTCTGGGGATTGTTGTAGCCATTGCCCCTTGTACAATTCGCAACTATATCTACAGCCACAAATTTATCCTGATATCTTCCAATGGTCCGATAAACCTCTGGATAGGCAATAACCCTGATGCTATTGGTACATACTATCTTTCACCGTATGCAGATATATTAAGGAAAAAGGAACAGAAGGATGGGGATAAGGTTTGGACATCTGATGTCATAAACTTTATTAAAGAAAGACCAGGACAGTATGCTAATTTATTATTTAAGAAGTTTTGTGTTTTTTGGGGTGCATGGGAGCCGCCAGATAATGATATTATTTATGAACGATTCAAGGAAAATTGTCCACTTTTAAGAATGCCATTTGTGCTTGTTTTTGGAATGATAGCACCATTAGGATTAGTTGGAATGCTCTTCTCCATGAGGAGATGGTGGAATAAAGCCTTTCTATTGTATCTTGTTTTTACTATTTACATGCTGGCAACCATTGCCTTCTTTGTTCAGGCAAGATTCAGGATACCCATTGTTCCCTATCTTGCCATGTTTGGAGGGTTTGCCATATGGTACCTTTATGAGGCTATTAAGGCAAAAAGATATAATATTTTATGTTTCTTTGTTCCTGCATTGATTGTGCTTTATCTCCTGATCAACTTTCAAACCAATCTTGGCTGGACATATCCAATCCTTCATCCTTATGGGACATGTGCAGAATCGCGAGATGGGGTTATGCTCCGTGACGATAGCGGAGAATGGCACGGTAAGGAGTTTGTTACCCTTGATTCTCCTGAGAAGATGGTTAAGAAAGAATTAATTATTACTGAAGATATAGGTAACTATAAGGATGCTCTGTTACTTCTGCATTATGCCCTTGGTGATAAAGGAGCAGTAGTTATTAATATCAATGGCAAGCAATTTCCAATAGTACCCTGTAATCGTCTAACTTATGGGAGGTTTTTCCGTACAGCTGAGATAGGGATTGAGCCTCAAAAATATTTGAAGAAGGGGTTAAATACCATTACCCTGCGAGTGATTGACGGTGGCAATATGACTATCCCCATAGATAATTGGCGATATTATAAAAGGTCGTACCTGTCTGGAGATTCTGGGAAAACATGGCAATCTGTATCTAATGGTGAGATTATCATTGGGCTGAAGTTTATTCGAAAATTGACAGCTACGCACCGATGTTCAAGTTTTTATCCTCAATATTGAGATATTTTATTGAATTTAGCACCATGATTTATCATGATGAGATTTATTGAGATGAGCACCATGATTCATCATGGTGGTGATGGGGATAATGTAAAAATAATAACCGCTTCAGCGGTTTCCATCATTTGTGAATGCAGCATAGTATCTCTCCTCTTAAACCGCTGAAGCGGTTGAATTGTTTGGCTATTTCTTAGTCCATTCCAATAAATTGGGGTGCTATTCAATACTGTTCGGAATGATTTGGCATGATTCTTGCTTGTAATCATTTTCAATCCAACTTCATGCTAAAGCAGTATTTTACCATAAAATTTGGATTGAGTTAAATATTAACTTAACCAGAAAATAGTCAAGAAAGCAAGGAATTTTTTTAATTATTGAGAATGTAGAAGAAATATTGTAGGAATGAATGAGCTTGGTATGGTATTTGACAAAAAAGACAGGCCAATGTCTTAGTATTACCAGAAATAAAATATTTCTGGTAATACTCAATCTTTTCTCTTTTTTCGTTCTAGAGATGGATTAGTTTTGGTGTAGTGTCGTGTCAACTTTAATTTGACGCATAGCTGTTGTAGGGACATCCCCTTGTGGGTGTCCGTTGTTTGAGCAGCCAATCAGGCAATGGACAGGGATAAACCTGCCAGAGGTGCTACCTTCTGTTCCTACATATTAAACTATCCGACACTTGAGAGTTGACGCGACAGTAGGGAATGAGTCAATTTTTAAGGAGGAGATTCAGCCTGTTTTAGTTTTTGGATATGTTGGATTAATTCTTCTTCATTAGCCCAACCCATGAAGTAGAAGCATAACATCTCAAAGGTGCGTTTATTGGGTTTGCAACCAGTCCAAAGGGTAATTAACATACTGGCTATAAGGGCACAGTATACCTGAATAGAGACCCCATTCTCTGAAAGAGAAATCAAATGAGTGCAACCAAGGATATGTTTGAACCAACGGAAGAAGAGTTCTATTTGCCATCTATAGCGATAGATGAGGGCTATAACCTCAGCAGATAGATCCATACGGTCAGTCGTCAAAAGAAAGATGTAATCAGAATCAGTGGTTCTGAAAGTCTTTTTGCTTGATACCCTTGATTTTCTGGGTTTTGAGCTATCACCCTTATGGAAAATTTCAATCACACGCACTGGTTGCATCAGGTCATCCTGTTTGCTTTTACAACCTAAG
>JAHIZN010000161.1 GCA_018814245.1 bacterium | reverse complement strand
TACAAGGGCAATCATTCCAGCAAGGATGACATGCATTAACCCCATCATATCACTCATCCTGCTATCCACAGATTTAAGTGCTTCCTCCACCCTCGTTTCTAATTTCCCAACCTGTATTTTCAGATCTGTAATTTCATTAATGATTTCCCTGTTACTGACATCTTGAGCTGCAACAATTGAAGGACTCATAGAAATAAACATCATCAAGCTGATAAACATTAATATTCTCATTATTACACTCCCATCTTTAAGTAAGCGTTCAGCTGTCAGCTATCAGCAGCCAGCAAAGACTATGAAATCAAGGCAAAGAGGTGCTGCCTCTGGCAGAGGTGCTACCTCCTTTTTATGCCGTAACGCCTTGTAATATCTGAAGGCTGATAGCTGATAGCTGAACTATTACAATCATACAAACTTCAAGAAGGTAACAAGCCCACTCAGGATGGCTATTATCCCTGCTCCCATCCCAAACATCCACTTGGTTTGATTGCTAATCTGAGAATGAATGCCTGAAATGCTTTTATGTATATCTACAAATCGTTCATCCATCTTCTCAAATCGTGCGTCTACCTTTTCAAATCGTACATCTATTTGTTGTTGCATCTTCTCAAATCGTGCGTCTACCTGCTCAAATCGTATATCCATCTTCTGTTCTAAATCTATAATTCCTTGCTTAAGTTCTGTATCAAGATGGGCAATATGGTTATACTGAGAAAGCAGAAGAAGTGGGATAACATTTTCTACACTCAAATCCTTATCCTTAAGAATCCTTTCCTTTGCAATAATCGCACTTTCAGCCAATACCTCTAATAAAAGCTCATCAGTATCTCTATGTATTTCTTCCTTTAATGTCATCATGTTGCATCACCTCCATGTATCGCTTCATTTCATTTGAAATTATGAGTTCAGATGGTAAAGCAGGCAATTTGCCTGCATGCAAGCTGGAAGCTTGCACTACTATTTACAATACCCCGGCAATTTTCAATACCTCTGCAAATCGAGGCTCTTTCTTTGCATATTCCCTGAGTATATCCCAAGCAACAGCCTTGTCCCTTTCCAATTCCTTTGCTTGCCTAATAACCGGGGCAATGGCTGTTCGTCTATCCCATAGGATAAATCCTACAAGGGCAATCATTCCCGCAATGATGACATGCATTAAGCCCATCAGATCACCCATTCTATTGTTCATATCACCCATTCTATCATCTATCCTCTTATTCAGATCATTCATCCTACTATCAACAGATTTAAGTGCTTCCTCCATCTTTGTTTCTAATTTCCCAACCTGTACCTTCAGATCCGTAATCTCATTAATGATTTCCCTGTTACTGACATCCTGGGCTGCAACAATTGAAGGACTCATGGAAATAGACATTATCAAGCTAATAAGCATTAATATTCTCATTGTTACGCCCCCATCTTTAAGTAAGCGTTCAGCTGTCAGCAGTCAGCTTTCAGATAGAAACAGAAAAATCGAGGGAAAAACAAGGGAGTAGTAATAATTCGCTATTACTTGTTCCTTGTTTTCGGAAACCAATTACCTTGAAAACTGATGGCTTTTGGCTGATATTTGAACACTTATAATATAGCATATATATCGGTAGATGTCAATGAAAATATCGAAGGCTTGTCGTAATGCCTCAATCATCAGTGGTAGTCGCATGTCCAGAGCCTGCATAAAATAATGCAATGTAAGGGTTGCAACTACCAGTAGATGATTGGTTTCTGAAACTGTGGCATTAACAGAGACGATGGATGTGGCGAATGCCTCGTGTTCATTGGTATTTACCAGCCGTGGCAATTCAGATACAGCCTCGAATGGTTGGTTCTGGAAACTGTGGCAGAAGCAGAGACGCAACCTAAAGGCTGCGACTACCAATTCCCACCGATAACTGAGGGATTACAAGACTGTGTGAAAAACAAGAAAGGCACAGACAACCCAACACTATTGCCTGTGCCTGATCCAATAAGGAAAATGAGGACGGGGAATAATTAAAAATTATTAATTATGAATTAAAAATGAGGGAAATGCCAGAAGTAGGTGGATAATCTCATGATACAACCCGCATTCTCTTTCCTGCCCTTCTTCTCTTCTCTTAATTCATAATTCATAATTTTTAATTCATAATTGCTATGGCGGAATTTCTTCCGCCATAGCTGAAGGGGTCTTCCCTTGCTTAACATTTTGTTAAGGTTAGCGTTTCTTGTTATCAGCCCAACTTAAAAAAGGGTGAAAACTGACAACCTTGCTTGAAATTAACCAACGATTGGCATAAGGGTAAAGGTCAATGTGTTTGTGTAATCACCCTCTGTGTATCTGGCTAAGTTAGCAATACCAAGGTTGATAACAATCAATCTTGGTGCCTTTGTGGACATCTTAACCTCAAACAGGTGTTGTGCCTGATTGTGGATACGAAGCCATGTGGAATAAGCCTTGTTAGTTGGCTTTGATTCAATGTTGTAATCCACATTATGTGTATGGGGATTATCAGCCTCTGCATCCTCATCTTCATTTGCATTTGGATCGTTATTACTTCCACCCAGAGTATCCTCATGTCCCATTCTCGGATTACTAATTACAGTCGCTGTACTTGAATTAATTGTTGCACCACTTGTATCATCAAGAGTCTGACTCTTATTCTCTGTTACTACCATAGATGATGCATCAGCAAATGCACCCTCGATAGCATTCTGCCAAATATAAGTCTTTTCTTTGCAGATTGACACATAGGTATCTTCCAATCTTAAAATGTTCTGTTGAGTAGCTGGCTGCAAACCGTGAACATACAATGCTGCTCCATCCTGAGCATTGGTGAATATTGTCATCTCAAGGGATGCTGTTCTTTCTGCAAAGCCCTTGCCAATATCATCGTTGCTGTCATACATGGCATTATCTGTAGCTGCTTCATTACCAGTGTTGTCTTCGATCTTACCTGTTCCACGTGCCATTTGTGGATCATTTACCACTCTACACACCATCAGATCCCTTGCATAATCCTCTGGTCCTGGTGTTACTGTCTCTGCCATATCAATTCCAACCAACTCAATGATTTGTGGAACGCTCAAGCCAACTGATGCATCTTCTTGCTGCATATCTGCTGCATAGGCTACTCCGCCTGCTAATGCTAATGCTACTACGCTAACTAATAACTTTTTCATTTTTTTGTCCTCCTGAACTTTAATGTTTTTGTATTAT
>JAHIZN010000022.1 GCA_018814245.1 bacterium | reverse complement strand
ATGGAATTGCCCCAGGATATTGAGCAATTACTCTGAATTAATGAATTGTTGAATTATTAATCATTTTGCGGTACATGCTTCTGTTATTTTGCAGCATTTTCCGTCAGAATTCCGTCCTCCAAAGATGTGGGTAAGGATAAGTGCATTCGCATTCGCAGGCTCTGTCCATACATAATTAACTATGCGACAATTAACAGTTGACACGACACTACCTCCTTGTGGTCGTTGTCCCTACTGCTGCATTCTGACTTCCGACTCCTGAATAATTATCCTCTTACTATCTCCAGCATTTCCCGTACTGCTTCATCAAGCCCTACAAAGACAGCATGTGAGATAATGCTATGTCCGATATTCAGTTCTTCTATTCCTGGGATGGAAACTATTTGGGCGGCATTACGATAGGTTAGCCCATGACCTGCTGCTATCCTTAATCCCTGTTTTCTGGCAAAAGATGCAGCATCAACAATTTTTTCCAGCTCTTCCTCAGGAA
Organism: bacterium; assembly: GCA_018814245.1. GTDB lineage: Bacteria > UBA9089 > CG2-30-40-21 > CG2-30-40-21 > CG2-30-40-21 > CG2-30-40-21. Next base: position 8,040 of record JAHIZN010000022.1, on the reverse strand, counting down.
CAGCTGAATTCACAAACGGCCCGGTATGGATCTCAATCATTTGAGCATTTGTCTTTACTGCAGCCTTGATCTGAGCAATATCAGGCTCGATAAAAAGAGAAACAACTATTCTTTCTTCCTGAAGAAGAGAAACAATGGTTGTAATCTTTTCCTTTTGAGCATTAACATCCAGACCGCCTTCAGTGGTTAGCTCTTCCCGCCGTTCCGGAACCAAGGTAACCTGATTGGGTCTCAGGTTGAGGGCAAATTTTACCATGGCATCTGTAGCAGCCATCTCTAAATTTAACTTAGTTTCTACCAATTCTCTGAGCAGCCTTACATCCCTTTCCTGAATATGCCTTCTATCCTCCCGGAGATGACAAACAATGCTATCACATCCAGCCATCTCAGCAATTAATGCAGCCTTTATTGGATCAGGCTCTTTTCCGCCCCGTGCCTGTCTTATTGTTGCTACATGATCAATGTTTACACCTAATTGCGGCATTTTAATATATCCACTCCTTTTCTGTTTCATCTTTTTTTATGTACAATTGTTCAACCTTATCATCCCACTCTTCAGCTGTTTTGCTATCCCCTGTATCGATATAATACTCTGATATTTTCTGGTACACCTCTGTCATAAGGTCTTTATCCTCAATTCGTTCAGCTAATTGACAGGCTTTATTAAGTGTTTCGAGAGCCTCTATTGCTTCTCCCATGGAGAACGAATTCCTTGCCAGAAGCAGCCATGCACGAATCCGTCCTGTATGAAACATAATCTTTTCTGCAACCGTAAGCATCTCTTGATAAAACTCTTGAGCCCGTCCCGAGTCACCCATGGATTCTGCTATCATTCCCTTACATTGCCATAGATTAACCCAGTTTTCCGGTTTAAGGATTGAGATGGTATATTTATTAAATAATTGTTCTATGGTTTTGGGATAACCTGCTTCAATTAATATTTCCAGATTATTGGATATTATCTCAAATGCCTCATTTGTCCAGCCGCATTCAAAATAATGATAAAAGGTTTCAAGATATACATGAATATCTTTGTCTGCATTTTTGGTATTTAATAGATTGTTAAAACAATCCCCTATTTGTTGATGGATTCGATTGACATCCCTTTCCTGAGACAGTGCCATTCTCTTTGTAATGGGATGAGCTATATATCGGTTATCCGGATACATGGTAAACACAAAAGAATTAAGGACAGAATTCATCCTTTCCTCAAAATCTGAAAGCCTGTATATTGCCTTTGCCATGGTATTATCTATGGGTTTTCTTAAAATAGAGAGCAAAAATAAAAGGTTTTTTTCCTCCAGAGAGACTTCAGAAAAGAGCCGCTCCATAACAGATTTTTCTGCATCTTCTTTATACTTCGGAAGTTGATTAGCCAATTCTGCCGGGTCATACCAGTAGCGTTGAATCAAGTTCATGAAATGTTTTAAGATAGATGGATTACCACCAATCTTTTTTATGATCTCATTTCTTACCATTTCTGTCATATCTTCCTGCCCAAAGACTTCAAGAAATTGGAGTATCTCTTTATGATTTAACTCACCAAGCATAATTGGCTCAATTGACGCCCGTTCCAGAAATTCCACCCTTCGCGGAACAATAAAGACAACAACCGATTTTTTCAATTTTTTATCAAGGGCAGACAGGATAGCCTTTATCTGGTCATCCTTGATAACATAGCACTCCATATCAAAGAAAAGAGCATATTTGTTTTTCTCAAGACTATTTATTAAGGCTTGTGTTCTTTCTTCAGTACTCAGTTGAGACATCTTCAGGCTATCGTCTTTCTCAGCCAAAAATGTATACAAATGTATAAATATTATTTCCTCTGTAATATCTTCATGGAGTGTAAGCCAAAACACCTTATATGTATCCTGAATTATTTCAGCAAACCTTGAACACAATGCTGTCTTGCCTATACCCGGTAGCCCGCAAACCATGACTGTATTATTTGTTTCTATAGAAGACTGAAGTTTTCTTAATTCTGCCTCTCTGCCTACAAATCCAGTAAATTGAGGAACACCTTCCAGAAAGACTTTTATTAATGCTTCTTTTTTCTCATCATGAACATTCTTGTTATGTATCTCGTACACAGTCATCGGTGGTATATCTTCAAACCTTTGCAGACCAAGATTTATAAAATTCAGCTCAGTGTCCAATTTAGAGGCAGCCTCTAAAACATCATACCCATCCCGACTTATAAGTATCTTTGTGTTTTTATCCTGTTCTGATATTTTTTTGGCAAGATTCCAGAGGGTAATGCCGCATTCTAATCCAAATCCATCTGGTTTCCCACCAGGAAAGGCTGCCTGATGAATGGCCATAGCCAGATTGATTGATTCTTTTTTCTCTTTTTTTCTGCTTAAACTTACAGAGGAAGTTAACCATAAGGTTTTTATTTCGTTAGCAATATCAATGGCTTTGACTAAGCTGATGGAAATCTCATCTGATGGGAAAAACATGGTAAGCATTCCATTCTTAGCCTTGATTATATTATCCCTGCTGCTATTAATGCTCTCTAATACCGTATCTATTAATGAATCAAACCTATCCCCCAGATGAACAGTATCCTCTTCTCCCTCAGGATAGATGAGGTTAAAACAAAGGATTACTGTTGGTTCTAATTTTCTGCTTTGTTTTGCCATTTTCTCAAGCCTCCGCAAGGTTGCAAGCATTCAGTTAACTGAATCTCGAATCTCGAATTGCGAATTGCGAATCTGCAGAAAGGGAACAGATCTGCAATTCGCAATTCACGATTCTGCTCTATTTCTTCAAATTCGCGATTCGCGATCCGCAATTCGAGATTCGAGATGATGCTCCCTCTAACAGCTGACTACTGTTAGTTAAACGCTTACCCTTCAGGCAATTTAGTGTAGCGTCCTAAACACGCTGTCAGGCGGCGTGTTGGCTCATACCCACAGTTTCAAAAGCAAACTTCAGATGCTCATGGCTCGGGGGTACCGAGAAGTTCAGCTTCTCAAAGCCAATCACTTGACCCATTCGATCTTTCATCAGGATAACTTCTTCACCAGTTTCTTCACAGACATACTCTCCCTGTGGATTGCCAAACCAAACAGTCAATGTATTCCCTGTTCGATCATAGAAAACTTTTATTTGCTCCATATTTGTTCTACCCCACCATACTGTATCTCTTATACCGTCCGCTCCGTTCCCTTTTTTGGGCTATCATAAGACGGTCTATCATTTTCTTTAGTGATGCAGCATTTTCGGCAGTTTTTTGGGTATAGAAATAATATCCTGATTCTGTTAATCTCTTATTCTTTTTTTGGAAAAACATATGATTTTCTGTAGCTGGATCAACGACTAAAGCTATTTGCCATGGAAGAGAAAAAAAGTTGTTATGAATAAAAGAATCATAATGAGACATAAACAGACCAAGACCAGGGTGAGTGTGATACCAGCCAACCACATATTTATTCTTAAATCGTTCACTCATTTGACAATCAAGCATCTTCCATGTCTGATGGGTAAATGATAAGGCTTCTCCCATAGAATGTACATGTTGAGCATGGGTAGCATCTGTTATCAGAACAAATAATCTGTCTTTCTCCAGCATAGGATAACCAACAAGAAATCCACCAACCTCCTTCTGAGGAGATGATTTGGCATGTCGGTATATATTGATTAAGGCGTGCATATCTACAAAGATAGTTATATCTCTATTGGTTATTTCTCCCCATGGAGAAACAATAAACTCGCCTGGTTGAGAAGACGGCATTAATCCTTCTATTGGGGATACCTCATATACATCCTGAACTTTAATATTTACTGCTGCATTTTGTTCCATGATGATTCCATCCCAGTAACTTGAAGCTACAGATTATTACAGCGTTCATGAATTAACAGATCAATAGTTGTAAGCATTCAGCTATCAGCCTTCAGCCCATCTACCTGAACATCTTCAATATCATCAAAGCTATACCCATTCCGGCAAAAAAACATCCACTACATACCAGCCACAATTTACCTGATGGGACAACAGGCATCTCATCATTCCTGTCTGTTTCTTGTAGACTATTCTGCCTACTTTCTTCTGACTCCTGACTTCTTGTGGTCGAAACGCATACATCTCGGATACAAGCTTTTGTCTCCTGATCATTATTCTTATGGGCATAGAAGTAAAAATCCTTGCTTTTTACTACATTTCCTCCCTCCCAAACAAATAGCCCTTGCTCATTCTTAATCGGATCAACAACCAAGGCTATTTGCCAGGGTAGATCAAAAAAATTCCTCTGAATAAACAGATCATCCTCTGAGAGAAATACTCCCCATCCAGGATGGGTATGATACCAACCAACAATCCTTTTGTTCCAGAATCGCTTAGCCTTCATCTCCACATCAATATTGCTCCATGTTTCAGGGGTAAATTTGATATATGTCCCATCTCTTTGGGTATGTTTAGCTATTAAAAAATCTGTAATTTTAATAAACTCTGCCTTATTTTCCCTGCTATATTCTCCTATCAGAACACCACCCAATTCCTTGGCAATATCCTGTTTTGAATAGTCTAATACCTCATTAAAGACACTTACAGCCATAAATATCTTTATGTTTTCCTTCGAGTCTTCCACCTGCAGGCTAACAACGCAATTTGGATCATGAATAGGCATAACCCCATTCTCTGGTTTAGCTGCAATTGTTTCTCCACGAAGCTGGATCAATTCTATCCCATCTTCCTCAGACATGGACATAATGGTTGTGTCTCCTTGTAAACAGCAATTCTAATTTATGAGAAAAAGATTCTCGCAGAGATCTGCATAAGGATTCGCAAAGGACGCAGAGGAAGAGAGAAAAAGATGAGATTTTCATCATTTGCTCTCTTCCTTTATCCTTATCTCTGCGGACTCTGCGAAAACTTTGCGATCTTTGCGTGCCAAAATGAGAATTGCTGCCTTGTAAACGGTTACGAAAACTTAACCTCATAAGGATTTCCCATACTTGATCCAACCTCTTCCAACAATCGGATATCAATGGGTAGTTTATCCTTATTTTGCAACGCCCATGTAGCAGCAGAGGCATTTAAGGGATCATATTCATCATAATTCTTATACTGAATCATTTCTCCGAGCCTGACACAGAGTCTATCCAATGTTTCAGACGGTGCCCAACCGCCGAGACACACATGACGGTTTGAGCCAATATTTGGATGATATATAAGGGTTAACCATTCTAAATTTGGTTTTACTCGTGGATAGGTAGTAGGCAGGTAAATTTCTACTTGATGAAAGTTGACAGGTGTAATTTCTTTACTCAAGGTATCAAGCTTAACACCTTTACAGGTATAAGTAACAACATACCTCTCCGGTGGGGAACCAAAGGATTCAAAGGTGATAAATTTGCTCTTTTTGATAAGCTCCTGCATGCTTCGATAATCCTCTTCCAATCGAAGCATTCTTGGTGATTGATGCATTATATACCTCATGTGAGAATCTTGAATCTTGAATCTCGAATTGCGAATCTCAAATTGCAAATTGCGAATCTGTTTTGTTTTTTTTCAGATTCGACAAGCTGTTACGAAATGCGTCTTTTTGTCATTTCGAGGAAATCCGAGAAATCTCCCTTTTGAGAATCAATGAGTGATCCCTCACATTCGTTAGGAATGACATCACATTAGTTCGAGCTGTGCGGTTGTTGTATTAAGCCACAGAAGCATAACAGTAGTACGCAAATACAGAGAAAGATCTACAAAGGGTGTAAATCATAAGAGACTCTGGCCATTGTCAGGCTTTTCTCATTTGCAATTACTCTTGTTTCGCTTGCAATTATTTTCCCTAAGCTTACACCCTTTGTGGTTCTTTCTCTGCCAAAGGTGCTACCTCTTCTCGTTGAATTTATCAGTAGAGACTTGATGTAATTATCCACAACCGCACAGGTGAATCTTTTACTCTACATTCTGTATTTGTTCCCGTATCTTTTCCAATTCATTCTTTATCTGCAAGACAGCCTTAACGATAGAAAGATTATTGGCTTTTGAGCCGATGGTATTTATTTCCCGATTCAACTCCTGAACTAAGAAGTCTAATGGTCGTCCTATAGGTTCAGATTTATCAATAATTTGCAAGAACTGCTCTATATGACTCTTAGTCCTGACAATCTCTTCAGTAATATCACACTTATCAGCATAAAGAGCTATTTCTTGTGCCAGACGAGTCTCATCCATAATCTTTTCCTTACCAAGCAATGCCTTCAACCTTTTCTTAAGAGCCTCAGCATATTCTAATGGTACGGTTGGTGCCTTTTTTTCTACATCAACCATATACCCCTTTATCATAGTTATTCTTTCTGACAGCTCTGTCATGGTCTTTTCTCCCTCTAAATCCCGCATAGACAAAACACCGTTTATTGCTTCAAAAAGACAAATCTCTAATCCTGCCCAGAGTGATTCCATGTCAACAGACTCTTCCTGCCGCCAAATACTTTTATCAAAAGACATAAGAGTGCTTAATGTCAGATCATCCTTAAGACCAACTTTCTGTCCAAGCTCTTGCAATGCTTCAATCATTCCATTGGCTAAATCATAGTTTAACTTGATACCCCCTGTAGCCAATGTTCGGTCATAATTTACCAGAACATATAACTTGCCCCGGCTAATCCTTGTTTTGACAAAGTCTCGTATCCTATTCTCCATAGGAAGGATACATCCAGGGGTTTTTACGCTTATCTCACAAAACTTATGATTTACAGACTGAATCTCTACTGTAAATGGTCCATTTGTTGCTCTTCCATAACCAGTCATACTTTTCATGAATTGCTCCTTATGTTGCATAGTTAATTATGTATGGACAGAGCCTGCCCCTGCGAATACAGGGGGTGACAAAGGTGCTGCCTCCCTTGTCTCTGCCACCAATAAGCGACCACAAGGGTCGCAGCTACAAAGATTCCCACACACAACAATCGATCACATCGTAGCTGCAGGGCTTGTCCCTGCCTCTGATTGTCAACACAACTAATATTTAGCCTAATTCGACAGGCTGTTACGGAACTAAAAATCAGTGGCAACACCATACCATATACAGCATCTGCTGATGAGATTAACACAATATGCTGTATGCTTCTCGTGCTAAATTCCTATTTCGTAACAGCCTGTCGACACCACCTAACTTTTAATTTGACATGCTCAATATCCTGCAGCAAATTCTTTATTCACTGCAACAACCTCTTTCTTTAGTTCAATAATATCTTCAGTAATATTACCAAGTGTACTTGCCAGATGCTGGGAATCAATCACTGTTCCGGATGGAACGCATTTATTATCAGGCAGTTTCACATTATTGGTCACGAGGCTATGATGAAGCACCGCACAATTCTTGCCGACAATTGCCTTGAACACGGTTGAATTAAACCCAATAAAACTTCCATCTCCTATGGCACACGGACCATGGATGATTGCCCCATGAGCACAACAAACATCCTTGCCAATGTAGACAGCATACTTTTTCCCCTCAATCATGACAAATTTATCCTTAAGTGCATGAATAACAACCCCATCCTGAATATTTGCACCGCTTCCAATATAGATGGGTACGCCCTCATCCCCTCGTATAGATGCACCAGGAGCAATATAAACATTATCCCCAATATATACATCCCCTATGACTGAGGAATTTGCAGAAACATAGGCTGTTTCTGATATTTTTGGCACCTTAGCTGTTTTACTCCATGAAGTAATGGGTCCTGGAAATATTTCAGCTGCTGCCTTATTTGCAAAAAGAGCACCAATACAACCCAGGAAGAATCTTCTATCAATCTTCATTTTTCATCTCCTCCTATTTCAAACACCTTTAACAAATTATACCAGAGTTAATCTCATTTGTCAATCACTTTTGAAATCAGGATATAAGTATTTTGGTAATCGTTCAGGCTATAACATTAAAATTGTAAGAAGGGGGATATGGAGATATGACATGAGATATGGGGATAATAATATAATCAATGCCTTAAAATCGAAGGGAAGATTACAGGGTTATCATTCCTAAGGGGATAAGTTGTATTATCCTCATATTTTTCTAATCCCTATAT
>JAHIZN010000160.1 GCA_018814245.1 bacterium | reverse complement strand
TAACATATATGATTGCATACATTACAAGGGAATGCATTCTATATAACTTTTTGGAAAATATATTGAGATTATTCCCAACCCCTTGGTAGAGTAAGTGTTATGACCTATTTAGAATTACTGTCCTTATGTCGGAGTTTCAGCAATCGCAGCCTGCCCGAGTATCAGCATGATTTAAGTTTTGCACTACCGCGAAAGATATAATCAACAGTAGAAATAATAGTTATGGCTACAGTTAAAAAGATTATCCAGCGAAGATGCTGATAGGGAAGGTTTACCAGACAAAGAAGAATGGTTAACATCTGAAAAAATGTGGTCATTTTGCCAAAGATGCTTGGTTTAAGACTGCCCTTTTTTGCACCAAAAAGATAAACAACCAACCATCCTATTGAGATAATAAGCTCCCGACCAACTACCAGCATGATAACCCATAAAGGAAGTTTATCTGCAATACTTAATCCTATAGCAACAAAGGCTGAAACTAAAAGCAGCTTGTCAGCTAACGGGTCCAAAAACATTCCTAATGCTGTTTGTTGATTGAAGGTACGAGCAATGAATCCATCCAAGGCATCTGTAAGAATACAAAAAATAAAAATACCAAGGGCTGTATATTGAAATGCTATAATAGATTTATAATATCCATAAGTTAAAAAAATAACAAAAACAGGCACCAATAATAGACGAAGGATTGTGATCTTATTTGCCAATGTCATCTTTTGTTGCCGCCTCCACACCCGCAGGATCAAGCAGCGTAAGCGTTCAGCCGAAAGCTTCAGCAGAAAGCAAAAGACCATAAAATAAAGTAATCGTTCAGGCTATAACATTAAAAGTGTAAAAAGGGGGATATGGAGATATGACATGAGATATGGGGATAATAATATAATCAATGCCTTAAAATCGAAGGGAAGATTACAGGGTTATCATTCATAAGGGGATAAGTTGTATTATCCTCATATTTTTCTAATCCCTATATCTCCTTATCTCCTCCATAATCCCCCACATCTCCTTTTCTTACACTACCTGAACGGTTCAAAATAAAGGCAAATGCCAGAGGTGCTGCCTTTTTTATGCCGTAATGCCTTGTATCCCATGGTGGTGCTGAAGGCTGACCGCTGCTATCTGAACACGCTTACTGAATTGCGAATCTGTTTCATTTCTGCAAATTCGCAATTCGCAATTCGAGATTCGCGATTTCTTATGCTTGATTATTCTGCTTAAACTGCAATGTATTTTTTACCCTTTGTACATTCTTAAACCATTTATAATTCCACAGTACCTTCTTTACAAACCCTCTGGTCTCTTCAAATGGTATTTGAGCTATGAACTTATCTCCATCCCTTTGTCCTGCAAGGGATGAGTCATCTATTTTTTTCTCATCCAGCCATTTTTGCACATTAGCCGAACCACCGTTATACGCAGCCAGGACAAGATACAGATCCCCGTTAAACTGTTTTTTTAATCTTGCAAGATAATAAAGCCCTATCTGGAGATTTATCTCTGGATTGTTCAGATCAGCGGCAACAAAAGGCTCTATTTTTAGCCTTTTTGCCATCTCCTTTCCTGTTTCAGGCATAATCTGCATCAGTCCAATTGCTCCCCTCGGAGATTTGGCATAGGGCTGAAAATTTGATTCCACCTTGATAACGGCTGAGATTAAAAGTGGATCCAACTCCTGTATTGTACTATATTTATAGATAAGTTCCTTATAGAATACAGGGCTTATTATATCCCAAAACCAATTGGAATTGGCCAAAAGAATAAATACAGCACATAACACAATCAACCCTAACACCAAGGAATTAAATATGCTTCGGATGATATTCTTCATTCGTTTACAAACACTCCCCTTAAGCTCCAGTTATTTGCCTCAACAACCCTCACTATACCAATATCCCCTACCCTATGATTCTTTGCAGGCACAATTACAACCTTATCACCCCTTGTTCTCCCAAGCAAAGAGCTCTCATCCACCGAAGGTGCTGCCCATGTCAGAGATACTGCCTCTGCCAGAGGTGCTGCCTTCTTTGGATTTTTTTCATCAAGTAAAACCTCCTGAATCGTACCAACCATTGCCTGATTTATCTGTAAAGAAATAGCCTTTTGTACATCTAAGAGTTCTTTTAGTCTTCGGTTTTTTTCTTCTTCAGGCAACTGGTCTTGGAATTTACAGGCAGGCGTACCCTCCCTTGGAGAATACTTAAAACAAAAGGCTGTATCAAACCCTATCTCTTTTATCAACTCTATGGTATCATTAAAATCATTTTCTGTCTCACCAGGAAATCCTGCAATCAGATCCGTAGTAATAGATGGACATGGATATTTCTTACGAATCTCTTTTATTATCTGTTTATAGTGTTCAACAGTATATCCCCTTCCCATAAGCCTTAGAACATGGTCAGAGCCAGATTGAACCGGCAAATGAAAATGTTCACAAATCTTTGGTAATTCAGGAAATAACTCTATTAAATCCTTTGTGATGTCCCTCGGATGTGAGGTAAGGAAACGGATTCTCATTAATCCATCAATAGAATGAATATCACGAAGCAATCCGTCAAAGCTCTCATTAATATCGCGTCCATAGGCAAGTATATTTTGTCCCAGAAGGGTTATCTCCTTACGACCTGCTTTTACCAATAACTCTATTTCTCTTATTATCTCTATTTTTTCTCTGCTTCTTGGTTTGCCTCGTACATATGGCACGATACAATAAGAGCAATAATTATCGCACCCAAGTATAACTGCCACGAAAGATTTTAATCCCTTTTCATGGATGCTGGTCACTGGATATATACAAGAAGACTCTTCTGTATAAACCTTTTTCCCCTTAATAAATGTAGTTGACAGACTGCTTTCTTCATTTTCGTTAAGAATATTGGGTAATTCAGCAATCATGCTTGTCCCGAGAACAAAATCTATTTCAGGAAATCTATGCACCAATTTATTTCCAAGCCGCTGTGCCATGCAACCGCATACAACTATCCTTAAATCCTTGTCATTTTTTTTTCTGCAAACCAGTTCTCCAAGTTTACTTAACACCTTATCTTCTGCATGCTTGCGAATACTGCAAGTATTAATCAAGATAAAAGAGGCACATTCTTCATCATCTGTCAAGTTATATCCATTTGTTTTTAAGATACGGGATATAACATCCGAATCATACTTATTCATCTGACAGCCATAAGTGATGATATACGCCATCTTTTTCTGAATCATTTAACACTCCCACAAGCAAAAAAGCTTAAAAGTTAGCTACTTTTTCCTTCATTATCTTTCCAGGCTTAAAGGTAGTGACTCTTTTGGATTCAATTGGAACAACTGAACCGGTGCGAGGGTTTCTACCAACCCTTGATCGCCGTGACTTCACCTTAAATATTCCAAAATCCCTTAATTCTACCTTATCCCCAGCTGATAATGCATCTGTAATCCCGTCCAATACACCCTCAACTACATTTTTAACATCATATTGCGTTAATCCTGTCTGTTGTGCAATTTTTACGACCAAGTCCCGCTTTGTCATAAGACTTCCTCCTTTATAAAAAAAATATTGTAACTATTCAGCATATTTCCTTAAATGCCACAGATTCACAGATTAAAAGATCAGTTAGCCCTAATAGATATTTCTTTTCTGAATATTTCATATGTTTAATCTGTGAATCTGTGGCATTTTATTTTTGCTGCTGAATAGCTACTCTCAATTATTAAAAGCCGCTTTTAACTGCTTTTTGAGCATCTATCAGAATAGAGGTTGCCTTTTCCCTTTCCAATCTTGCCCTTTCTACTGCAACCCTTGCCTGCTCCTCAACTATTTTACCTACATTTGCCTCAGCCATAGCCTTTGTTTGAGACAGTTTTGCAGAGGTTATCTTGACCGCTGCCCATCTGGCTGCTGCTCTGGATCCCTCAGCTGAAGCCAATGCCTTTGCCTCTGACCTTTCTGCAGCCTCAACCATTGCCTTTGCCTCTTCTTCAGCAGCTCTGGCAGCTTGAGACTGAGCAATTGCCTTAGCCTCTGATGCCCTTGCCATCTCTGCAGTTGCCTCTGCCTTTGCCGTAGCAGCAGAGATAGATTCAATTGCCAGCCGCATCCTTCTTTTTATTTCATCAACTACCCTATCCTTATACCTTGCCTTTTCTTCGCAGGCTTTTGCTACATCAACCTCAGCCTTAGCCTTAGTAGAAAATTCTATTGATTTTCCGGTCAAGCCATGTGCCAAGGCATCAGATGCTATTGAAAGAAAATTTTCCGCAGTTTGTTTATGGGTTTTAGCCTCTGTCCACGATATTTCTGCATCTTGCTGGGCTGCACCAAACTCTGCCTTTAGTTTAGCCTCAGCAGCATTGGCATCCTCTACTGCAGTATTAGCACTTACCTCTGAAGCCCGAGCCGCTTCAGCTGTAGCTAATGCCATTTTTTCGCTCGATATGGCTGCCTCTGCCCGAGACCTGGCCTTCTTCTTAGAGGCATAAAGTGCCCTGGATATAGCATCTGCCTGAGCAAGAGACTCCTCAGCTGCCTTAGCGTCAGATACTGCCTCTGCTTCTGCAATTCCTGCTGCCTCTGTCTCTGCCAAAGCCCTTGCCTCTGATGCCCACGCTGACTCTACCTTAGCCTGTAATTCTTCTATTGTGGTTGTTTCATCTGGTGAGGCTATAGCAAAAGAAGCCGCAAGAACAAACATACCTGTATAACTTATAATTCGATGATACCGTTGCATCTTCCTTATCACCCCCTTTGATTCTTGTAAATAAAATTAAAAATTATGAATTAAAAATTAAAAATTAAGGATTGAAGATTACAACTATTTAGATATATGCAATCCATTAATTAAGTTGACACATACCTCGTAAGGACATCCCCTTGTGGGTGTCCGTTGTTTCGTTGCCTTCATGGACAGGGACAAGGGGGGTAGCACCCCTTTTACCCTGTACCTACAACTATTATGTCAAGTTATTTATCGGATTCCATATATTTCAGAATTCTGTATTCTGACTCCTGCAATTTTTAATTTTTAATTCATAATTTTTAATTCTTCCTCCTACATCTTCCACCATTCCCGATCAAGGCTTCGATACTGAATTGCCTCAGAAATATGAGACTCAGAAATGGTACAACCTCCATCAAGGTCAGCTAAGGTTCTTGAGACCTTCAGGATACGATCATACGCCCTTGCAGAAAATCCCAATTTATCAATTGCATTTCTTAACAGCTCCTGCCCTTTTCCATTCACCTGACAATATTTTTTAATCTGCCTTGCATTCATCTGGCTATTGGTATGATTACCATTAGACTTAAATCTTTCAAGTTGAATCTCACGGGCACAATTAATCCGTTGCCGCATGTCCCCTGAGCATCTACCTCGATTCTGACTTACCAGATCATCATATTTTACCCTTGGCACCTCGATATGAATATCTATCCTGTCCAGCAGTGGTCCTGAAATCTTTGCCAGATACTTTTGTATCTGAATAGGTGTACAGGTACATTCCTTTGTCGGATCTGTCAGATACCCACACGGACATGGATTCATGGCTGAAATCAACATAAAACTTGCAGGAAATGATAACCGTTCACTTGCCCGGGAAATAGTTACAACCTCATCTTCAAGAGGCTGACGCATAGATTCAAGCACCTTCCTTGGAAACTCAGGCAACTCATCCAGAAACAAAACCCCATTATGGGAAAGGCTTACCTCACCCGGTTTTGGGATATGACCACCGCCAACCAACCCTGCGTCAGAGATGGTGTGATGTGGTGCCCGAAATGGCCTGGTGGTTAATAATGCCATTTCCCTTGGAAGCATACCCATAATACTATAAATCTTTGTGGTCTCAATAGCCTCTGTTAGAATAAAATCAGGTAATATAGAGGGTACCCTTTTGGCTAACATGGTCTTACCTGAACCAGGCGGACCAATCATTATTACATTATGCCCACCTGCAGCAGCCACCTCCAGAGCCCTCTTCGCATGTTCCTGCCCGCCTACCTCACCAAAATCAGCACAATCCTGACAATGTCCTTGAGAAAATATCTCCTTTACATCAACCTCATATCGATTAACCTCAGCCTCTTGAGCCAAAAATCCGGCTACCTCTGACAGGGTATTAACCGGATACACCTCTATCCCTTCAACTACCGCTGCCTCTTTAGCATTTGCCTCTGGAATAAGTATCTTCTTTATGCCGGCTGTTCTGGCTGCTAAGGCAATAGAGATGCCGCCCTTTATCGGACGAATACTTCCATCTAAGGATAATTCTCCTATAATAATATACTCATCTAAGAATTTCACCTGAATCTGTCTGGTAGCTATCAGAATACCAATGGCAATGGGTAAATCCAACGATGCCCCTTCCTTTTTGATATCCGCCGGGGCAAGATTCACAGTCAAACGATAGCTGTCTAAAAACGCAAACTCAGAATTAACAATCGCTGTCCTAACCCGCTCCTTACTCTCTTTTATCGCAGAATCAGGTAGTCCAACAATATTAAAAAGGGGAAGGGATGGGAAGGCATCCACCTCTACATCGATTATGTAACCGTCTATCCCCTGAATTCCCCCGCTTTTTACGCTTGCTAACATTATTCACCGCAACCAATTGCATCATTTTTTACTATCGTTTAAGTAACGAATAAATATAAGTATAATAAATCCCATAGATATTATTGCAAAAAGGACAAACAAAATAAATATAATTGTATCTTTTTGCAATCGTAATGAGCTTATAATTGCCCCAAGCACCGCAAGAAAAATCGTAACCACAACACACCAGAATGATAGACTGACATCCTGCTCAACCTTCTCAATCTTATGTTCCTGAACATATAACCTATCAAATAGAGCACACAACTCAGATGGAATGATATAGTCTGTAGATGCCTTTATCTCACTGCGAAACTGTTCTTTTTCTTCGACAGGCTGTTACGGAATGCAGTTTCTTGTCATTTCGAGGTAATCCGAGAAATCTTAACCTTTTGGGAATCAACGAGTGACCCCTCACATTAGTTCGGGATGACATCACATTAGTTCGACCTGTGCAATTAGAAACAGGGAATATATCCGCAGATTACGCAGATTATCGCAGATTAAAAGATAATTGCCAGAGATGCTCTCCTCTGTAAGACAAATTCAACAATGTAATGTAAAGGGCAACCACAGGGGGTTGCCCC
>JAHIZN010000159.1 GCA_018814245.1 bacterium | reverse complement strand
CATGGTTGTATCTATGAAGTTACACCCTTTGTGATTCTTTCTCTGTAAACAAGATTGACATGATTTGGTCTTGAGCATGACCCCAAGAAAAGTCGCTTAATAATTGAATTGAAAATTACGATTCACGGTGAACCAGCACAGGGAACGCTCCGCATTGCTGTATCATCACATGCCAACAGACGGTTCATCCCTACGCTTTTCTGTGTCTCTATGGTAAAAACATGGAACTCGAGTTAAACAATTTTGGAGAATCTAACATGCGGCATTTACTACTTATTTCCTATGATTTCCCACAACAGATAAGTGAATCTGAGTATCGGGCGGCAGGCTGGGTAAAGCATTTGCCTTCCTTTGGATGGGATGTGACTGTTTTGACTGTAGAGACCAATAGGGGTGAAGCAGACCTTGCCCCCATGAATAATGAAGAAGAACAATATCCGACCGTTTGTGAGGTAAAATCAGACAGATTTTCAGAAAAAACAGGGATAATAAAGAATTTGGTATCCACATATCTTATTCCGGATGAAAAAATTTTGTGGACTCCAAATGTCCTTCGTAAGGTGAAAGAGCTTACAGGGAAACAAGGGTTTGATTTGATATACACCATTGCTCCTCCGTATTCTATTTCCTTAATTGGGTATCAGGTACATTGTCAAACAGGGATTCCATGGATAGCAGATATACGGGAAAATTGGGTTGGTACAAAAAAGCAAGGAATATTCTCCAATTTTTATAAAAACATAGAAAAAAAAATGGAGGAGACTATTATTAAAAATGCAAGAAGGGTTATTTCTCCCTCTGAAGAATGGTGTCAGTTTTTTTACGAAAAATATCCCTTTTGGGGAAGAGATAGATTTGTTTGTATTCCTGATGGATATGATACAGAAGAAATGGAAATTGTTGATACATCTAACAGAGTAGATGATAAATTGAGACTTGTTTGTCCTGGAGTGATAGATAAAAATACAACGCATCAATATCTTTTAAGGGCAATAAAGGAAATGATAAAAAAAGATGCATATCTTGGAGATTTGTTACGAGTTGAATTTATTGGAGATATGGACGAAGAACAACAACGGCTTATGGATGAATTTCCCCTTAAGAATGTTTGTTCTTATATTGAAGATACATCTGGTAAAGAAGGGATGAGGCGTCTGATTACAGCTGATGCAGGGATAATTATAGCTGATAAAGAGAGGAACATTCCGCAAGCAATATATAAATGTCTTGTAGCCATGAAACCCATCTTAGGATTGAGTAACAAAGGGGCAGTAGAAAATCTTATAAGGAAAGAAAATCTTGGCTGGGTTGTCCCTTTTTCTTCTATACCCGGGATTAAATCTGCCTTGCAAGTAATGATTGACTGCTATAAAAGGGGTGTCCTGAAGCCAAACTATTCTTTAGAATTAAGCATAAAATATGAAAAAAAAGCAACTACCCAAAGATTGACAGAGCTTTTTGACAAGGTGGTAAATGAGAAGCAGGAAGATAACCAGTTAACCATACAAAAGTTTGGGTATCGAGGGAATTTGTAACACGAGAAGGAGCAGGGTGTGGTGCAAATTATAAAATTGGGGTACTATTCTCAAATGAGATTAGCACCATGATTTATCATGGTGATTTGATTTATCATGGTGATTTGATTTATCATGGTGATTTGATTTATCATGGTGATTTGATTTATGGGGTGATCTACCGCAACCTAAACTTAAATATAATTATCCCCCATTGACTTTCCTGTGCTGTATCTTCAGGCAAGGCGACAAAGACCCAATTTCTTATGGCTATCAAAGCCAACTTGTCCAGCTCTTTCTGCCCGGATGTTCGTTCTACATAAGCATCAATAACCTTGCCCTGGGAGGATACGGTGATGTGGATGGATACATCTGCTTCTATGCCCTCTTTTTCTGCCCAGGCAGGGTAAATCGGCAAAAATGTTTTCTTTTTCCCTCTTTTTGATAATTGTCCGGTAATCTGCACCATATCCTCGGTTAGTTTTTTGACTGCCTGAACCCTGGCAACACCTGCCCCTTCTTTTTCTCTCTTTTCTCCAAACAACTCGCCTATTCCTTTACCCTTGGCAGCAACTCTTGGCAATCCCCTGGCTGGTTTGACTGCGGGCTTGCCTTGCAAGGCTATTTTCTCTCCCTTTCCGTCACCTGATCCACCTTGTTTACCAAAAAGCTGACTTAGGGCAGGAGAGGCGCCGGGCTTTCCCTCCTGAGGTCTTACATCCCGGGCACCCCTTTCCATCTTAATCGAGGATTGTCCTTGCTCACCACCGCCAAAGAGGGGAATTATTTTTTTGTCAGTTACCGGTCCGCTACTCTTTACATCTCTGGCCAATTGTCTGTTAGTAGAGATCCCTTTGCCTTGAGAGCTGCCAAAGATATCTGACATCCCCCTTGGCTTTTCCTCTTCCTTTGCCACCTCTACCCGTCTTCGTCCAACCTCTTCTATTTTAAGCCCCGGTTCATTAAATGCTTGTAATATTCCCTTACTCTTTCTCGGCATCTCCCTTGACATCTTTATTTCAGCTGCCTGCTTATCTGTTCCACTGTCAAACAACCTTGCCAAGGCAGGCTTTTTCTCCTCTCGTGTCAACTCCTGCGGCTTTTCCATTAATTTTTCTTGTTCCTGAAATATATCCTTCACCTTTTTAGTTGCTTCTAATTTTCTATCCATGTCTGCAGATTTTTCTTGTTTTTCAAGCTCAAGTGGGGGTAAGGTAAGCTTTTTAAGCCCTTCCAATGCTTTTTTGGAGAATTCCAAAAAGGTTGGTTTCTTTTGCTTCTCCACTTTCATTGCTGCAGGTACTCCGGCTGGAAGCGGTTCAATTAATTCCACACCCTCCAGGACGATAAGTTTTTTCTTGTATTGGGCATGTGAGAGGTACATCTGGCTCAGGATAGAAAAATGGATTAACAAGGCGATTAAAAAACAGCTTAAAACTCGTGGTTGGAAAAATGCCATGCTTAATCTCCTGCTTTGTATCTTTTCCTGATAATGTCTGAAAAATAGCTAACTCCCAGTACGCAACCGCAGTGTAGCTGCAAGGCTTGTCCCTGCCAATAATGCAACAAGCGACCACAAGGGTCGCAGCTACAAGGGATCCACTAATATACAACCGCAGTGTAGCTGCAGGGCTTGTCCCTGCCAATAATGCAACAAGCGACCACAAGGGTCGCAGCTACAAGGGATCCACTAATATACAACCGCAGTGTAGCTGCAGGGCTTGTCCCTGCCAATAACGCAACAAGCGACCACAAGGGGAGGCAGTACCTCTGGCGCAGGTCGCAGCTACAACAGCCACCCCTGCCATGTACTTACTTCCTTTGTTCTGTTGCAATGGTCAGCTTTTTTGCCCCTGCATCCTTGGCAACACGCATTGCCTTGAGCATTTCCCCATGAGAGGCATTCTCATCTGCCCGAATAATTACAAACTTGTCACGACTGTGATTAATCCTTTCTGTCAGTTCTGCCGGCAATTTCTCCCATGTTAGCTCCTTTTCGTTTACAGCTATCTTCCCATTCAAGGCAATGGTAATGGCGATATTTTCCTTTTCTTCACCCTCAACAGTAACTGCCTTGGGCAGCTTTACCTCCATAACAGGCTGCATCATCAATGGAGCCGTAATCATAAAAATGATAACCAGCACAAGGCAAACATCAACCAAGGGCAAAACATTTACCTTGGTAATCAGCTCTTTTCTGGGTTGTGACATTCGAATCATTGTAGTTACCTCTGGTCGCAAGCAGTTAAAATAGTTCAAGCACAGATATACAGAAATACGGAGAAAATTCAAGACTTTTTGACAGGATGAACAATATAAATTATCCTGTCAAAAAATTACGAGCTGTGCGGTTGTTGCATTAAGCCACAGAAGCATAACAATAGTACGCAAATACAGGGAAAGATCCACAAAGGGTGTAAATCATAAGAGACTCTGTCCATTGTCAGGCTTTTCTCATTTGCAATTACTTCTGTTTCGCGAGGGGATAGGGGGATAGAGAAATAGGGAGATAGGGAGATTTTAAGGACACCACCGATATTTACACCCTTTGTGGTTCTTTTTCTGCCAAAGGTGCT
>JAHIZN010000158.1 GCA_018814245.1 bacterium | reverse complement strand
CGCAACAGGCGAGACAACCTTCAGCGTAAATGACAGCTGGGGCAGCATGACAACACAGGGCACCTATACTGCTGGCATGGTTGGCAACTGGATTGTGAAAGGCACGCACACGCCTACAGGCAAGATTGGCACAGCCTCAGTCACTGTCACCCATGGCACAGCCATAACATTTTCGATTGCACCGGCAACAGCAACAGTTACCGCCGGGGAGCAGCAGGTGTATACAGCTACGGCAACAGATGCTTGTGCTAACGAATGGAACGCAACAGGCGAGACAGTATTCAGCGTAAACGACATCAATGGCAGCATGACAACACACGGCACATATACCGCAGGCATGGTTGGTGATTGGATTGTGAGGGGCACATACACCACATTAGTTGGCACTGCCTCAGTCACTGTCACCCATGGCACAGCCATAACATTTTCGATTGCACCGGCAACAGCAACAGTTACCGCCGGGGAGCAGCAGGTGTATACAGCCACAGCAAGGGATGCTTGTGCTAACGAATGGAACGCAACAGGCGAGACAGTATTCAGCGTAAACGACAGCAAGGGCAGCATAACGACACACGGCACATATACCGCCGGCAAGGTTGGGACATGGACAGTTACCGGCACATACACCACATTAGTTGACACTGCCTCAGTCACTGTCATTCATGGCACAGCCGCATCACTTGATATTACCCCCAAGGATACATTGGTCTGGGTACTTAGCAGCGTTACCTATTCAGCCACGGCTATGGACATCAATGGCAATACATGGACAGTAACAGGCTCAACTACATTTGGCGTTACTGACCCCTTTGGTTCTATGACTAACAATGTATACACAGCCAGCAGCAAGGGAACATGGACAATTACTGGTACATACACCACTGCTGTTGGCAGCACTACGGTCATAGCCAGTGTAAGACCCAATCTCTATGTAATCAAACTGGGTGAAGAAGAGGTAAGACAGGGTGACCCGATGACCTATTATCTATGTTATGGTAATGAGGGCTGCAGTCAGGCAGATGGTGTAACGCTAAAGGATATACTGCCGCCAGGGGTGAGTTATTCAACCTCCACCATCGGCACACCTGCTGTCACCGGCAACGGTACAGCCATATCACCTTATATCCTTACATGGAATATTAAATCTATTCCATCTGTATCTGTGTACCCTGAAGATGCAGAAAGGGATGCGGAGATAACCGTTACCGTAGGCTCAAATACTGTTGGCAGCCTGACCAATGTGGCTGAGATAGCTACCTCGGTTCCTGATTCTGAGTGCAACTTTGAGTTTAATCGCTCCACCTTTACCACTGTGGCAAAAGCAAGGATGATTGATCTGGCTGTAAGCAAGTTGTCTGTGCCAGAGGTGCTGCAGGGTGCAACCCTTACCTATAAGATAACATACAATAACCTCGGCAATATCGATGCAGCCAATGTTACCCTGACCGATTACCTGCCGCAAGGGGTCAGTTATGTAGGAAATACATTGGGAACACCGACACTTAGCAACAATAGCAAAACCATTGTCTGGTCAATCAACAGCCTTGCACCCAAAACCCCAATCGAGTTTGAATTGATTGTTAAGGCAGCAAATTCAGCCCTTGGTAATATTACCAATGTGGTCAGCATCCATGGGACAAAAACAGAGGTAAATCTCTCCAACAATCAAGCTACTTGTGTGACTGTGGTTAAGCCATCGGATGTGGATCTGGTGATTCAAAAGCAGGGGCCGGGTGTGGCAAAGCCGAATCAACAGATTAAATATTCGATCACCTGCCACAACAATAGCCAAATTATGGCTGCGAATGTAATTATTACTGATACCCTGCCATCCGGCACCACCTATGCTACAAGCACCCTCGGTACACCCACTACATCTGCCAACAATAGCAGTCAGATGAGCTGGGTGATAGGTACGCTTACTGCTCAGGAGAGAAAGAATTTTGAATTAACCGTAAATATTGGAAGCAGTACCACGGGTGAGATAAATAATGTTGTAACTATCACGAGTAACCAGAAAGATAGCAAACCAGATAACAATCGAGCCACGAGCACTACCACTGTTACCATGCCCATTGATCTTAAAATC
Source organism: bacterium (assembly GCA_018814245.1). Taxonomy (GTDB): domain Bacteria; phylum UBA9089; class CG2-30-40-21; order CG2-30-40-21; family CG2-30-40-21; genus CG2-30-40-21. The sequence goes on along the minus strand of JAHIZN010000158.1, from coordinate 12,390 downwards.
TCAAAGAGTGGCTCTCAAACAGTTGGTCTTGGCACAGATGTTTCGTATCTTATCGAATACCAAAGACTATCAGGTGGAGATGTTACGGCTACTATTACTGATACCCTGCCAAGGGGTACAACATATGTAGACAGCACACTTGGAACTCCAACCTCCATAAGCGGGAATAGCTACAGTTGGCAAGTAACAATTGCAACCTCAGCTGTCCAATCTGCAACCATAACGGTTCATGTCCCCGAAACACTAACCATAGGCACCTCTCTTACCAACCATGTTGCCATTATCCCCTCGGATGACAGCAACTGGACAGATAATTTTGACACATGGACAAGCACCACAGACGAATCCATTACTGATGTGGAGATCTTAAAGTATGGTTCATGGCAGGCTATCCCTGGCGGTAAAATAGTTTATTCCTTCTGGCTCAATAATATTGGGGAAACGCCTATTACCGCAGCTACTATTACCGATAAACTGCCGATTGGATTAACCTATGTAACCAATACAAATCAAAGGATGATGGGAACGGCTGCGATAACCGAATGGACCAGACAAGATATACAGGTGCCGCAACAAGGGACAGTTACAGGAATAGGTGCTACCCTTGTATGGACAATACACAACACATTGCCGGCCGGCAGTCGTACCCTTACAGAGGTGCTTCTGGATGTTTGCCCACATATAGTACAGTATAGTACTACTCAGTCAGCCAGCCAAACACTTGGCTACACTAATGAATATATCATCAACAACATCAGGGTTGAGACTACACCGCAAGACAACAATATAGAGAACAATGAAGATACTCATATAACCCAGATAGCTCATATCACCAATGCTGATTTATATATTGGGAAGAGTGGACCATATGAGTCTTGCCCTGGTAATGTTATAAGGTATCGCATTTATGGCGGCAATTACGGCTATTCAGATGCCGGTGGTGTCAAATTAGTTGATACCATGCCAATTGGGGTTACGCTTGAAAGCATTGAATATGCTTATGCTGGCGGGCTGCAGATAGGCACCACCCCTACTACAATGGCAACAATTACTGGTTGGGGAAATCGGAAACAACAAGTTCTTACATGGAATATAGGCACAATAAGTGCAAATAGTGGAATCTATACAACTTCATTCCCTGATACTGTCCAACCCAACCGGTTCTACTTAAATATAACGGCAAGGATAGCTGATAATATCCTGCCAACAGGCTGGACAAGTATCAACTTAGATAATACCGTTGAGATAAGCACTACCTCGCCTGAAAATAGCCTATACCGGAATACATGTGCTGTCAAAACCATAGTCATTCCTCGACAGGTTGATCTTCATATCTGGAAAAGCGGACCAAGGGAGTGTGCACCAAATGACAGAATCGCATATAATATCGGCTGTTACAATAATGGGCCAGATATGGCTCATACGGTTACGATTACCGATACCCTGCCGCCCGGTGTAGAATATGCCACCGATACCAGCGGGCTGCCTTTGGATATTGGTACTTTGAGTACAGGGGGACAAAGGCTTACATGGACAGTAGGAACACTCTGTGCGTTATCTAATTATGGCTACTGGTGGCAATATTATAAGTCATTTAAGCTTGAGGTTAAGGTAGGAACACTGACGATTAATACTTCGCTTACAAACAAGGTTGAGATCAAGTCAATGGATGTAGAAAAGACTCCTGCAAACAATAATGCTAAATGTAGAACAATAGTAAAGTGTCCTGCGGTAGATTTAACTATCAAGAAATATGGGCCCGCAAAGGTTATTCGAGGGGATAATAATGATCTCTGGTATTACATCTGGTTCACCAATAATGGCAATACTACTGCTAATAATATGACAATTGTTGATACCTTACCCCATGGTGCAAAATATAAGAATTATTATGGAAGCTGTTACAATTGGCTGTATAACCGGTATCAACGAATAGGTACGCCTACCCTATCACCCAACAAACAGGTTGTTACATGGGAAATAGGGGATTTACCGCCTAATAGCAGTGGCTATATAACCCTGATGGTGAACGCAAATACTGAAGGCTATGCAAATCAACAGGATATGTATAATAAGGTTACTATCTCCTCGCAGCAACCTGATAGCAACCCGAATAATAATTATGCTGACTATAAAACTCGTGTAGTTAATCCAGTCACAAATCTCCATGTTATCAAGCATGGTCCCAAAAAGGTCTCTCCCGGACAGGAGATGACCTATACCATCCATTATGGTAATGCCGGGAACACAGCGGCAAGAGATATAGAGATAGTGGATACCCTGGACAAGGGTGTAACCTACATGAGTAGTGGTATTGATTATAAGTATCCGCCACAGATTATCGGCGATAAGGTTATCTGGCGAATACCAAGGATTCGACATGGGTTTAACACCAATTTCGATGTTCGGGTATTAGTGGCTGGAAGTATTTCCACTAAGGTTATTTGCAACAAGGTTGTTATTACTGTTCTGCCTACTGACCATAACCCTAAGAATAACTCCTCTGAATGGAAAACCAGGGTGGTAGAACAAAAGGCTGATCTATCTGTGGTGATAACTGCTGACATAGCCCGGCCAGGGTTTAAGAAAAACCTTTATGTTACCTGCACCAATGAGGGAACAGGCAAGGCTGACAATGTTGTGGTTACCCTTAGATTGCCTGCTAAAAACCATGCAACCTATGACTATAGTTGTCCTCAAGGGGATTACAACGCTTCACTGAATACTGTTACATGGTCTGTCGGCTCCTTGCCTCCTGACAAAAGCAAGCATTACCGGGCGAAAATCTTAGTAAAAGCCTCTACTCCGCGAGGGACCAGGCTCTATAGTAAGGCAACAGTCTCTACTACCTCACAAGAATCAGATAATAAAAACAATAAGGCAAGGGAGCATGAGGATGTGATTCGTTCCTATGATCCTAATATGAAGACAGCCTCTCCCCAGGATTATGTGGCAGCTACTGCCACGAGCATATCCTATACCATCCATTTTGAGAATATTGGTCAGGCTAATGCAACAAAGATCAAACTCGATGACCAATTAACAGATAAGCTGGATTGGAGTACCGTAGCCATAAAAGATGTTTGTGTAGGGGGAACAGTCTCTACCATAAGTGAATTTAATATCCAATTGAGGGATAAATTAAAAGCCAAATTGGACCCATTGGTACCTTCACAATACACTCAAGAAGAAGCAGATGAAATAGTGGAGATGAGTGGATTAAGGGTTTGGTGGCATCCGAGTATGGGTACGGTTTCATGGGAGTTTGACTTTGGTGATTATGAGTTTGGTTTGCCGCCAAACAATCCCTTGGATGAGGGTACAGGATGGGTAAGGTTTACAGTAAACACCATAGGGACATTAACCTCAGGCACTGAGATTGAAAATCAGGCAACCATCAAGTTTGACTACAATGAGCCTATGAATACCCCGGTGGTTAAACATATTGTGGATGGAACTGCTCCGGTATCGCATATTATCCTTGACCCATATCAGGTGAGCAGCACATTTACGGTTGGCTGGTTGGGAACAGATCAGGTTGGCAAGATAGACAGCTATGAGGTTTATGCTGCTAAGGATAATGGTACGCCTACGCTGTGGGGCAGCTTTGTTGAGAATTCTGCCTCATATGTGGGGATAGTAGGCAGTACCTACACCTTCTCTTGCAAGGCAAGGGATATGGCTGGGAATGTTGGTTCAATGTCAGATGCAGTAAGCACACGGGTTCTTCCACCTGCAACTGAAGCCGGGACATTGACGCGGGTAATTATCAGCCCTGCCTCAGTCAGCATGGAGCTTGATGAAACCATAATGCTTACGGCTCAGGGGTTTAATGAAAATGGCGAGTTGATGGCCGGCATTAGTTACTCATGGGGTACAAGCACTGGGTTTGCTGTGATAGGCACCCCCACCAACGCTGTCACGGTAAAGGCAATTGGGATCGGAAGCGTAACAATGAGGGTAACTGCTGCCAAAAATGCTGCATCTGCAACCACCACAGGTACATACACCATCAGTACCGGTGCACTTGACAGAATAACCATTGAGGGTACTCCAACCAGTATGGAGCTAAACCAGCAGGTAATGTTTGTTGGACGAGGCTTTAATAAATTTGGGGCAGAGATACCCGGACAAACCTTTACATGGAGGATACAGGATGCAGAGGTTGGCTCAATTACAGCAGCCGGCACTACAAGCACGAGTGCCACAGTAACAGCAAAGACATCCGGCTCAGGCTGGGTAACAGCGATTGCTGGCGAAAAACAGGGTACTCTACAAATAAGTGTGGGTGATGGAATCGTTGCCACAGTAACTGTCAGCGGTACAACTACACTGCAATTGGGACAGGCAGCAGTATTTACGGCTAAGGCATACAATAAATTTGGCTGCGAGCTGCCCGATAAGATAGCTACATGGGAAATAGCCCCTGCCCCACCGCTTTGTAATTTCACCCCAAGCGGTGCCTCCTCTGCCATGTTAACGGCTCAGGCACCGGGTATTGGAACATTAACAGGCACTGCTGATGACATTCATGGACACCTGGCAATTACAATAATACAGGGTATGCCTACCAAGCTGGCTATCACCCAATCAGCACAAACCGTTTCGGCAGGGATAGCCTCTGAGGCTATCGTTGTTCAGGCTCAAAATGAGTTTAGTGCTTCTGTAGATGTAACAAGTCCGATGACTGTAACCGTAACATCTGATTCCTTGTTAAGCAGGTTCAGCACAGCTGCATCCGGGGCTGCATGGACAAGCGGAACAGCTGCAACATATGTTATTCCCGCTGGAACTGGCAGCATAAGCCTCTATCACAAGTACAATGGGACAGCTACCCCTGCAATAGCCATCACGGTTAATGCTGCTAACATGACAGCAGCCAGCCAGAGCATAACCATTACTGCTCTGGGTACTGCAAGTGCTGGAAATATAGTTGCTGATGACGGCAAAACAATGGTTACGCTTAAGGCTGGCGATCTGGTTGGGGCAAGCTTTATTGAGATAAATACAAACCCAACACCACCAGGTGTCAATGCACCGGATGGCTTGGTAATAATGGCTCAAACACTTCGCCAGATCAAGCTCATCGGGGCTGGTTTGAGTTCAGGGACAACGGTTACCGTAACCCTTCCCTATTCAGAGGTTAATCTTGTTGGAAATGGAGAGGACAGCCTACAACCCTATCGATTAGGAACAAGTAGTACAACATGGGAAAGCATATCAAACATTAGCCGAAATACTGTAAACAATACAGTCTCCGGCGTGGTGGGTAGCTTCTCCTTCTTTGCCCTGATGATGCCTGCATGGAATACAACCCTTAAAAATGTGGTTGTCTATCCCAATCCATGTATCACAGAGAAGCATGGTTATCAGATGTACTTTGCCAATCTGACCCAAAACTCTACGATTAAGATATTCAATATTGCTGGTGAATTGGTGAAAGAGATAGCCGTAGATAATCCAACTGAAATATGGAAAATAGACAATGATGATGGTGAAAGGGTAGCAAGCGGTCTTTACATCTACCTGATTACTGATCCGGCAAGCAACAGAAAGGTTGGGAAGATGGCGATCATTAAGTAAAAACAGAAGTAAAGATTAACCGCTAAGGCACGGAGACACAGAAATACGGAATTAACTCATTGCTAAATTTACAATGAATTCTCCGTAACCTCTGTGCCTCCGTGGTTCATATTCTTTTCCTTGCAATACAAATAATCGATACGCCAAATGGCAAATCCCATGCCTTCAGGAATACTGCCTCTAATCTAAACAATGATTCTAATGTAGATGTTACCCATGCTGGATAGCATTTATCAAATGGTGACTGCAAGGGTTTGCCCATGCCAATTACTGCCTTTAATCTTCTGCTCAGCCATGTAACAGGCAAAAGCAAGGCATTCATATAAGACACCCTTTCTATTTGTAACCCCGCAGCCTTCAGCTTGTTACAAAGCTCTGAAGCTGTATACCTTTGCTTGTGCTTGCAAATCTCATCTATATCCCCCCATAAAAACTGATATGCCGGGGTTGTCAGGACAATAGTGCCGTTTGGTTTGCAGATTCGGGCAATTTCACAAAGAACACTCATGTCATCCTCAATATGTTCCAAAACATCCAGCATGGTAATAAGTGAAAACGAGTTATCCTTCATGGGTAGGCTTTCAGCCGAGGCACACACGATGTGTTCATGTCCCCTACCCTTGCAAAATTTCACTGCATCATAAGACACATCAATTCCCATCACCCTGCCAAATTTTTCAAGATGGCCAATGGTTGTACCCGGACCACAGCCAACATCAAGGATGCTCTGTTGACCCTTAGGCACATACTTAGCCAGAAGTGTAAAGATGATGTGCCGTCTTGCACGATGCCACCAGTGATGATTTTCAGTGGCGGCATATTTTTCTATAGTATTCATGAGAGCCCTCGCCTTTTAGTAGTCTGACTTGTCTGACCTGTCAGACCTCTCCTATTGTCGTGTCAACTTTAACTTGTCGTATAACCATTTGTAGGGACATCCATGCCAGAAAGGCTCCCTCCTTGTGGGTGTTCGTTAAGCAGGGACAAAGGGGTAGCACCCCTGGCACCCTGCAACTACATTGTAATCGATTGTTGTGTGTGGGAATCTTTGTAGCTGCGACCTGCCAGAGGTGCTACCTCCTTGTGGTCGCTTATTGGGGATGCAGTACCTCTGCACCCCCTGCATTCGCAGGGGCAGGCTCTGTCCATATATAATTAACTATACAACAATTAACATTTGACACGACACTATTTCTTCAGCTCTTTTGGAATAATCCGTTTTGTCCATGCCCGAGGCAATATCTTCCCTCCCCAGTATTCGAGCGGGTTAAGCCTGCGTTGAGCAAGCTTGAATCGAAAGCGTATCTCCTTCTGGTCAAACTCAGGGGTAATGATGTTTGGCTGCGGATATTCGCTGAAGAATAACACATTTTCCATATCATCCCTGACCAGATACCCTTGTTTCCTGCACATCTTCCAGAGTGGGGTTTTCGGGTATGGCTGGGCAATGGAGAGGATGAATGTCTTCATGCCTGCTGTTTTAAGTTCCTCGCAAAATTCTACACTCTTCAAAAAGCTTTCCCGCGTTTCACCCGGATAACCAATCATCAGGTAGCCTCGCGGATTCAGGCTCAGTTTGCCGCATATCCTGACTATTTCCCTTATTTTTTCCACACTCAATCCCTTATCCATGGCATCAAGTATCATCGGATCCCCGCTTTCTATTGCCAGATTTATCCTTGTGCCGCCTGATTCCTTTATCTTCTCCAGCATCTCTTTATTCAGGGTACTGATTCGCAAGCCAGAGACTGCTGACCATGTAATACCAAGCCTTTCTTTTATGAGTTGATCCAGCAGGCTCTCCATACGATTAGAATCCAGACTAATATTATCATCAATAAAGTTGATATGTTCTACACCATAGGCAGCGATGAGATGTTTTATCTCAAGGATAATGTTTTCCGCAGACCTTGCCCGCCATTTATAACCAAAAACAGGGTGTGCAGCACAAAAGGTACACTTGAATGGACAGCCCCTGGATGTCAGAACCTCAAGGGATCGTTTTCTTGAATATCTGCCAAGGGTATCTGTATGGAGATATTTTTCTACAGGCAAAAGATGTCTGGCAGGAAAAGGAATATCATCGAGACATTCAATAAACCTTGCTGTGGTTATTTGCTTCCTTCCCTGATAATAAACCCCGTCAATCCCTTCAGCAGCAACCCAGGATGCCAGCTCAAGCATGGGTATCTCCCCTTCACCAATGACTACATAATCAATCATGTTGCGTTCGCCCTCGTATTGCAACAAGGCATGTTCCGGCATGGTTGATGGGTATGCCCCGCCAAGCACCAAAGGAATACATGGGTACCTTGCCTTAATTTTTGAGCTTAATTCCCGAATAATTTGAGCATGGTTGATAAATGGGGCAGTTATGCCTATCATATCCGTGCCTTGCGGGATACGGCTGACAATCTCATCATAGCTCAGCCCGATTCTGTACACACTCTGGTATTTTGTAGATGCCTTGACTATATTTCTATTACCCTCAGCCAAGCTGTCAATAATCTCTACAACATGACCATGCTTAATCAAGTAAGCCCCAATATAACCCAATCCCAGATTATTGGAGACAATGGGGATCTTATCCATATAATACCAAGGGGGACAGATTAGTGTAATGTGCATGGTTAATTCCTTGAAATTAAAAATTATGAATTAAAAATTAAAAATGAGAGAAGAGAAATTAAAAATCATACTAAGATTAAAAATTAGTAACTATTCAGTAGTAAAAATAAAATGCCACAGATTCACAGATTAAACTTATGAAATATTCAGAAAAAGGAATGTCCGTTAGTGCTAATTGTAAACTTTGGTGAAAAATCTCATTAATACCAAAAAGAATGATCATTAATCTGTGAATCTGTGGCTTTCAAAGAGATATGCTGAGTAGTTACGAATTTACATCCTTTGTGGTTCTTTCTCTGTATCTGTATTCTTGTTGCCTGAATAGTTACAAAAATTATTGCCTTGATGTTTTTACTATTGAGGCTAAATCATGGTTATTTTCTTTTTTCCTCATTTTTAATTTTTAATTCATAATTTTTAATTTTATCTTCACCGTTGTTCCTTTACTCACTTCACTTTTAACTTCAATCTCACCCTTATGTGCCTCAATGATACGCTGACAGATGGCTAATCCCAGACCCGTATCCTTGCCCTTTGTGGTAAAAAATGGGTCAAAGATACGATGAAGGTCTTCTACTGGTATTCCCTTACCCGTATCCGAGATGCTTATTTTAACAAATTCCCTATCCAATTCACTTTTTACCTTTAATCTTTTACCTTTAACCTCCTCCATAGCCTCTGCCACATTCTTGAGGAGATTAACAAAGACTTGCTCAAGCTTGTTTGAATCTGCGAGTATTAGTGGCACATCAGTGTCAAAATCCTTCTCTATCTCTATTCCATCCAACATCTTCTTGGGTAATTCTCCAAATGAACCATCAATAACCTTATGGATATCAACCATTTTTAGAATAAGCATGGGTGGTCTTGAGAAATTCAGCAGGTCATCAATGTAGTCGACTGCCCTTTGTGTTGCCTGATCCATTTGGAGAATAGTTTTTTGAGCCGCCTCATTTTCAGGCAGAATTCTTCCCAAATAATAAAGCCCGGACTTGATAACTGTCAATGGGTTTTTTATTTCATGGGCTGATTTTCCGGCAATCTGAGCGGCTATAGCCATTCGTTCGGCATGGATAAGTTGTTTCCCTTTTTCCCGAATCTCCCTTGCCTGACCTAAAGAGGAGAGCACCTCTGGCAGTTGCGGCTACTGTCGTGTCAACTCTCAAGTGTCGGATAGTACGGTTATCCGATGCTCTGTCATTTCTGCCCCTGTATTCACAGGGGTAAACTCCTGCAGGAATCTCATCTGTCTGTAGCTTACCCCTCAGAACAGGAGGGAGACATGTTTAATCCTAAACTTTAATGATGACGCAGTACTACAATGGTTGTGCGACAAATTAAAGTTGACACGACACTACCATTTTGTCTTGATTTTACTGTTTTTGCTGACTGCTTAAGCTTTCGGCTGAACGCTTACTATCCCTGTGCCAAAAGTGTCCCTTATCTTGCCGATAAATTGCCGATAAATTGCCGATAAATTGCCGATAAACTATATGCCCTTCCACGATTAGAAGAATCTGATACAATCAGCCACTGGTCATCTACCCATTTCTTCAGGAGTATCCTGACCATACGGCTTGAAAGCCCAAGGGCAACGGCTGCATCCTGAGCCGTAATCTCATCTTTCTTAACAAAGAGCGAAAGTACCACACGAGCTCTATGGTCCAGTTGACGCAATTGCTCCGGCTCTGCCTGAACACCTTTTTCAGCATACTTAACCGCTTCATCCTTAGCCTGATTAAATACCCTGGCCAAAAGCATGACAAAGTACTCTATCCATGAAGTCAAATCTGCAGCGGCTCTGCCAGAATAGTAATTATGTTGTTCATGCACCGTAAGTGAGTTGTAGTAGTTATCTAAATCCCTTGCGTGATGTTCTTCCATGGAAAAGAAACCATTAAGCCCGTAACCATCTTTTTGCAGGATAAATGTAGCCAGAAGACGGGCGGTTCTACCGTTACCATCGTAATATGGATGAATGGTAACAAATTGATAATGCACAAGTGCTGCAATAATAGGAACAGGAATATGCTCTTTCTCTGCAAGTCTAATCCAAAGCACCATCTCGGTCATGAGATTGGGCACATCCTTTGCCTCAGGAGGCAGATAGACAATTCCACCGGATACTGAATCCCGTATAACATTTTGCCCATCACGATACGGTGTTGGCTTGACTCGCTTGCCTTTGTCCACGATAGCATTAAGCCGTTTGATTAAATCCTCACTAAATTCAATTTTCTTTCCAGCCCAGTCCTCGACCTTAAGAATCGCATCCCAATAGTTACGGACCTCGTTTACATCCCGCTCTCTACCATGAAATCCTGATTTCTTTTTCTCAATAACTTCCTGTGCCTCTTGCAGGGTCAATTTATTGCCCTCAATGCGGGTGGAATAATGCGTTGAACGGATGCGTGCCTTATATCGCAATTCCGCTTCAACAGCAGGCGATAAAGGCGTATTCTCGACCACTGTCTTAGCTGCCTCAATATCCATCAATGATCTGGCAATTGCAGAATTAATGATATAAACCGGTTTCCAGATATTCTGGTTTTTATTCATACATAGCCCTCTTTATCCTTTACGATATTACCTCAATTGTAAGCGTTCAGCCGAAAGCTATCAGCAGTAAAAGGCTAAAGCCTAAACTCCAACCATAAAATCAAGGCAAATGAAGCGTTCCTGATTTTACGCGACTTCCTGTGCTGGAGGTGCTCCCTCTGGCAGAGATAGCACCTCCAGCAGCTGACTGCTGATAGCTGAACGCTTACCTATATGCTTCCTTTCTATGGTCTGCTGCTGTTAAATAAACTACCTTCTCCTCTTCATCTATTTCATAGAAAAAGCGATAATGGCCTATTTTGTATCTTAATGTCTGTGGCTCCCATTCTTTAAGTTTCTTAATGTTTGGTCCATAATGGGGTCTTTCTTTTAATTGAGGATAGACATAAGTGAAAAGTTTATCCCTTATTTTGGATAGACCACTCTTGCTGAGTTGTTCAAGATTGTTTAAGAAATTTTCTGTCTCAAAGATGCGATATTTACTCAACAAACTCACCTTTCTTTTCTTTTGCATCCTTCGAACCCTTTCTAATCCTATTTATAAGTTCCTTATTATTTAATATTTCCATCATTTCTAAATCGTCCATAAATGCTGACTTCTCAATATAACTTAAGGTAGCATTTTCAATGAAATTTGAAATGGCTCGTCTCTCTGATTGAGCAAAATCCTTTATTCTTCTATAAACCTCATCATTTAACCTTACAGTTATCGTACTTGGCATAGTAGCTGCACCTCCACTTCCTGTTTCCATCCATCCTTTACCCTTGAACCAAAAAGAATGATTTTATCAGGAGCTATTTCATTCACTATTCTATTAGTTATCTCTGAGAGTGTATCCTTCATTCAAACAACCTCCTTGTCAATGGTTGACACCGGCAATTTAACCACAAATATTGTCCACTTCCCTACCTCGCTTTTAACCTCAATCTTGCCTTGATGTGCCTCAATAATTCGTTGGCAGATGGCTAATCCTAACTCTGACAAGCCGAAACCAAAAAGGATGTATGGATTTCTGATTCCCCTCCTCGGAGGGGCAGGGGTGGGTTCTTTCCTTCTGAAGAAGGAACAACACATCCCCTTGTTAATTGCCAACTGCCCTATTCTGTCTTTTCCCGTTGCCTATCTTCCCCTTCAAGGAGAGAACCCACCCCTAATCCCTCCCAAGAGGGGAATATGCTGCCTACAAAGCTGCAAGATACCACGAAGTGAAACGCCACAAAGTAAAATCCCACACATCTAACTTATTTCGTAGCATATAATTAGCAAAAATGTTGTAAATTTTCTTGCACAAAAAGCAAGAATTTCACGGGTAAGGTACTAACAAGGCCATTAAAAAAATAACTGAACTGCAAGAGCCAACATAGGATATTGGATTACTTCAGCATCTCTTCAGAGAATTCCTGAATATTTTGGACAAAGAACTCTTTTACGGTTGCCCATAATGGCATTGGTTCTTTGATATAAACGGGTTCAGGCTCAAGCTCAGCCTCCTCAAAATAAGGTAACTACTCAGCTATTGTTATTCTAAGCACATTTGTAATCACTTAGGGACTGAAAAATAACTCTTGCGATACAAACAATATTGTGCTAAACTTGATCTTCTGCGTAATAGCACAATT
>JAHIZN010000157.1 GCA_018814245.1 bacterium | reverse complement strand
TCCCTTATCCCTTATCCCTTATCCCTTATCCCTTATCCCTTATCCCTTATCCCTTATCCCTTATCCCTTATCCCTTATCCCTTATCCCTTATCCCTTATCCCTTATCCCTTATCCCTTATCCCTTATCCCTTATCCGCAGGCTCTGTCCATATATAATTAACTATGCGACAATTAACAGTTGACACGACAATAGTCCTGATCATCTGACTATCTATCTTTCTCTACCTCCTACACAACACAGGAAACGCACAATACTCACATCCGTTAGAGGTGCTGCCTTTCCCCTCATCGCTATCAGATGCAAAAGGGATACAAGGGTCCAGAATCTCATGGATAAGATTCTTCAGGGTTGGCAGGAAAATATTCCTTAAAAATATGTCCCTGTCTATATTTTTATTTTTATCATTGAAAAGCATCTTTTCAGCATGGGTTTGAATGGATATTACACTGGAATTTATTTTATCTATCGGAATATCCGGATTTGCCCCATGATAAAGCAATATATAACATGGGAGCTGCAAAGAGGTTATCTCTCTTTTCATCTCTTTTCGGCTCACCAATATCCTGTCAAAGCACTTAAATGCACTCTTATCTATATTCCCGGATTTGTAGTCAATGATTTCATACTCTTCATCATGGCAATCAATCCTGTCTATCTTGCCGGTTAATCTTATATCTCTCCTCCGCGTCTCCGCATCTCCGCGTATTCCGACTTCAAATGTATAGGCATCCTCTATAGAAACAACCCTTCTTGTATTATTAAAATGCTCCTTTTCCCAGTCAAGATAGCTTTTTATTCGCTTAAACATCATCTCTTGCAGAAGATATTTCTCCCCACGAATTTCTCCAACCCTTTGTCTGAATATTTTGTCCAGCACACCTCTCAGGTTGCTTTCAAGGTAATCATATCGTATCCTATCCTCATTGATAAGGGGTTTATAAAGAAGCTCTAATACCTGATGGAGGATAATTCCTGGCTCAGTTGCATCTGTATCCTTATATATGTCTTCTTTTTCTTCAAGTCTCAGTACCTTTGAAAAGTAAAACTTAGCCGGACACTGAAGATATGTATTCAAGCTGGTTGGAGAAAATTTCATGGTATTCAATACAGCAATAATCTCTGGAGTCTTGTCTATTGTAAGATTATGAGAAAGAGCAAGCGAGATATTCAGGGTAACAGGTTTTGCCTCAAGAACATTCAGCTCTCTACAGCTTTTCTCCTTTTCCCAAACCAATCTCTCAACAAATCTGCTTCTCCGTTTTTTTTCTGTTTCCTGATAAATGATATGTACCTCTTGGGATGAAGCTATAAGGCGGCGGAAGTGGTATCTGGAGATCTCCTCTCGTTGATAATAGGTAGACATCTTTAGGGCTCGTCGTACTGGAAGAGGCAGAAGTGGACAAAATATTTCAACACCTGGCAAAACCCCTTCGTTCACATCTATAATAAAAACCTTATCAAAGTTCAGGCATCGTGTTTCTAATAATCCTAATATCTGTAATCCCTTAACCGGGCTTCCCTCAAAATAGACCTGTTCATCCTGTGCAAAAAAAAGAAATACCTCAAGCAGATCAGAAATATTCTCAAAGCATTGACTGCTAATCATAGAATCCTTAAGCGTATCAATAAAGTCAAAAAACTTATGAAAAAATTCACTTGAAAATGGATAGTGTGAAGCAGGACTATTCTTAAGTAGAAAGGTAAGAACATCCTCAAAAAAGCCTGCCATTTGTCTCAAGGTATGTATCCCATCCATCTTTCTGATAAATCGATTATGAATGTCTGTCAACATTTCCATAAATTCTGCAGGGGATACCCCAGGGCTATTCTTGAAGGCAGACTCAAATATCTTTGAATTTTGTTCAATCTCTTCTAATGTGATAAATCTTTTTTCCTGTGCTATCAACACACCCTCTACAGCATGGACAAGTATCCTCGTCTGTGTTGAGCTGCGGATATTTTTGATATATGGATGCATCAACAGATTAAGATAATCCTCAAGATAATAGGCATTATCAACCCTATTCCTATAAAGCACCATAAACATATCCAAAAGAGCATATACCGGTGTTCTCATAACAGGATAACCCATGCTAATGTTATAATCCACAGGCAGAGCAGTTATTACCTCAGAAAGAAGTGGAATAAGTGCCTCGGAAGATGGCAGGACAATGGCAGTCTTTTCATGATCAGAGGCACAAAGTAAATGTCCATTATCAATTTGTATTCCGCATTCTGAATTCTGACTCCTGAATTCTGAATTCTGTTTGTCAGGGCAGACACATAGGTCTGCCTCTACTTGTCTCCTGTCCACCGTCTTTTCTGTATTCTGAATTCTGAATTCTGTCTCCTGTGCCATTAACACATCCCTCAGTGCCGCTACCTCAGAATGGGTATTAAATGCCCTGTAAAGGAATATCTCCGGCAGGATTGCCTCCCCTGCAGAAGGGCTATCATCACCCATCTCTTCCCTTTCTTCTTTGTGCCTCTCCTTTATCTCTTCTTTGTGTATAGCGGAAGGGCAGGTTTGGAACTTGCCCCTACATTCGGGATCCTCTCTTTCAGCCCATTCATCCATTTCTTCAAATGGTGTCCATTTATTTCCATCACTCTGCCTAATGATAGTAGTTTCTGCTTGTTTTAAAATATGCTGAACAACCATTTTCTCGGATTGAGTCATGGCAAACAACCCAACAAGGTAGATATGCTTAAACTGGCTCAGATCAGTATCGTGAATATTATTGGCTGCAAAACAATAGGTTAATGCCCTTGTTGTCAGATTATGACTTGTTAGAATGGAGTGATACCCCTGCCTGATTTGTGAAAGATGATTGCCGATATTATCCCATGCCTCTGTTTGAAAGTCTTCTCCTATTTCAATACCATGAAGTTTTTCACTACTTATCATTTCAATGTCCATTTCACTTATTACCTGTTCAAGTTTTAATCCCCAGGGAATAAACTGGTTCAATGAAAGCCTTTTCCATGGATTATCAGGGAGACTGCATACCACCTGAAAAAGCAGATAAATGCTGTCCATAGGCTTTACCATAGCAGCCTCAGGTAAATCCTGTGCTTCTCCTGACTCTTTGCCTCCTGACTCTTGTCTATCAGGGCAGACACATAGGTCTGCCCCTACATGCCTGCCTGACTCCTGCTTATCAGGGCAGACACATAGGTCTGCCCCTACATGCCTGCCTGACTCCTGCTTATCAGGGCAGACACATAGGTCTGCCCCTACCTGCCTCCTGCCTCCTGCCGTCTTTCTCTGTGCCTCTTTGGAGAGATATAGCATAAAATCATCCATCGAAAATATCTGTGGTGGAAAAAATGAATGCCTCATGGATTCAGCCATTGACTTATGAAGATAAAGACCTGGCCGGTGGTGACTGAATATAACCACATTTGATGAGAAATCAAGACACCCTTGTTCCATTAATTCCTCAGCAATAAACTGTATCAGATTTTTTGAAAACGGAATCTCTATTATTCTGCCCATGATACTATTATCCTCTATCATTCAATTTCAGTAACTATTCAGGTAGTGTAAGAAGGGGGATACGGAGATAGAGGAGATAAAGGGGATGGATAAGATCAAAGCATTGGGTTTCTGCCTTGTTTGTGTAATGTTAATAAGATATTCACCACCCTACCCCTGCCAGCTGAGGATAACTTGATACTCAAATATTTACCAATAATCTATTATCTCCCTATCTCCTTCATCTCCTTATCACCTTTTTATTACCTGAATAGTTACCAATTTCAGCTCTTTCGTAAACATCAGCAATTTTCGATAAACATCATTCATTGCCCCTGTCAGCGAAAGAGACTCTTAATTCTCACAAATATTTTATCAGTTATTGATAATTATGTCAAGATATTATCTAACAGTATCAGCAATTCTCGAAAACTTGTACTCATACCCCAATCATTATGTACTTAATAGTACAATCAGACTATGAGCTGCTCTTTTGTCATTTACTTAACATATTGTATTAACAAGTATTATGACATTTTATTTCTGTAACCAAAATCTGGCATGGTTATTGCTTATATATTTATCGAAAGCAGAAATAGGTAGCTGCGAGTCTTAAAATGTTCATAAAATATTATAACATGCCCTCATCAAAAGTGAGGGCATTTTAGTTTGTACTGGAGGATGAATGCGATTTATTTTTCTGTCAATTGTCCTGATAACCTTATCCACACATGTTTTCGGGCAGACACATAGGTCTGCCCCTACAATAG
Organism: bacterium; assembly: GCA_018814245.1. GTDB lineage: Bacteria > UBA9089 > CG2-30-40-21 > CG2-30-40-21 > CG2-30-40-21 > CG2-30-40-21. The sequence goes on along the minus strand of JAHIZN010000157.1, from coordinate 8,162 downwards.
ATGAACAACCCGGCACATCCTGCATCGGGCAGACACATAGGTCTGCCCCTACAATCTCTGCTCTGGAAGATAAGGATGAAGCCATACGGATGCAGGCAGCCGAGACACTTGGGGATATATCTGACAGCGAGGTTCATGCGAAAGAGGCAGTTGCTGCCCTGATCAATGCCTTGAATGATCCCATGTGGAGGGTAAAAAGAAATGCCATTATATCCTTGGGCAAGATTGGTTCTCCTGCTGCTATTCCCGCCTTACTTGAATGCCTTAAGGATGAAAACTGGATAATTCGGGGTAAGGCTGTCCATACCCTTGGAGAAATAGGCTCTTTGGAGGCTGCTGACGCAATTATTCGTATGCGTAAAGACGAAGATGAATCTGTCCAAAAAGAGGCAATATCATCGCTGGGTAAGATACGGGCAGTAAAGGCAATACCCATGTTAATTGACATACTCACCCATTCCACAGAAGACGAAGGCATCATTTTTGGCGGCAAAGATAGCACTCCTGAGAAATATATGAATCTGGCAGCATTGTCCCTGATAGAGATAGGCACACCATCAACCATTCCACTGATTCGGATACTAATGAATAAAAATCCTCGTGTGCGGCAATATGCGGCTTATGCCCTGGGAGAGATTCGGGACATAAGGGCAATTTCACCCCTGATAGAGGCATTGTCCGAAGAGAATGAGCTTCCTCGCCGCGATATTTCCTCTGCATTGGTGAATATGGGAACAACTGCTGTACCTGCGGTACTCCCCTGTCTAAATACTAATGATATGGATCTCAAGGGATGTCTTGTCTGGATATTAGGGGAGATTGGGGATAAACGGGCAGCACAACCATTAATAAAGATTTTGACCTCTGCCAAGGGTGCTGCTTCTATGAATGACCAGTCCATCTTAAAAAAGACTGTGTGGGCATTAGGAAAGATTGGCGACAAGGAGGCATTGCCAATATTAATCTCCTGGTTGAAAAATGATTATAGATTAGAAGAATCGGTTATTATTGCACTTGGCAGGATAAGTGATGAAAAAACTGTGAGATTGTTTGCATCTGCCTTGCAAAGAGATGATGCAGCAAATCTTTCATGGGAAAAGATTAATGACCCAGGGATTGATGTGTTAATTGCTGCAACACGAGATCAGGATGTAGAGATTAGAAGGTGTGCTGTTGCTGCATTGGGAAAGACTCGCAACGAAAAAGCCGTAGAGCCGCTGATAGCCCTGTTAAATGATGATGATTGGAGGACACAAAGAAATGCGGTGATTGGCTTGGGCGAAATAGGGGAAATAGCTAATAAGTCTGTACCCTGTCTGATAAATCTTCTGAATCCATCCTTGGGCATCCCCCCTACCATTTGGACGGTTAGGGGTAATGCTGCCATTGCCTTGGGTAAGATGAATGACCAATCAATAATGCCTCAACTCATCAAATCATTAAAGGATGAGGACGGCTTTACTCGGTGCTGTGCAGCCGAGGCAATTGGCAACCTAAAGAGAAGAGCCACTCTGGCAGGGAAAGGCACTCTAACAGTAGACAAGGCGATTGTCCCTTTAATTGAGTTATTAAATGATACTGATGCCTCTGTGCAAGGGGCAGCTGTATCTGCACTGATAGATATAGGCTCATCCTGTATCCCTTGCCTGCTTGAATCCATTGACAGGACAAATGCCAATCCGCCAACCACAAATATTGAACAGGGACAAGCCCTGTCTCTACAACCCACAAATAAGATACATGCCTTTACCATCTTTGGCAAACTCCATGCTGCTCAGGCAGTGGATATGTTGATTAACAATCTATTGTCAGAAGAATCACCTTCTAATAAGGATAAGAAAATAGCTGGCAGTGCTGCCCGTGCCCTTGGCGAAATAGGTGATAGAAGGGCAATTGAACCCTTGATTAAAAAGCTGAAGGATGTTAATCTTACACAACAATGGATGCTGCCTCAGGTTATAGAGGCTGTGGGTAAATTGAAGGGAGAGGAAGCCATCCCATATCTGATAGGATTTCTTCAGCAGGAGGGAGCACCTCTGTCGGATGGATCCTCTCTGGCAGAGGGAGAAATAGCCTCCGTTACCACCTCTGCTTTAGTTAATATCGGCACCCCTTGCGTACCGTCCTTAATTAAGGCATTGGATCATGGAAATGATACGGTAAGGGCAAACGCAACCCTTGCCCTTGGACAATTAAAGGATAAACGAGCTGTTCCTGCATTAACAGCAATGCTTAAGGATAAGGAATGGTATGTCCGCTCTGCAGCCGTTATTGCCCTTGGGGAGATAGCTGATAAGAGTGCCCTTGAACCATTGGCATCAATAGCCATGGGAGATAAGAATGAGGATGTACGCGTATATGCATCAAATGCCCTTGGAAAGATAGACGATAATGAGGTGATTAAATTTCTGATGATTGCCTTAGACGATCCAAATCCAGACATTCAGTTTAATGCTGCCCTTGCCCTGGGTGAACGAGGGTATGTAGAAGGAATACAGTTGCTGATTGAGTATCTTAATGCCAAGGATACAGTAATTCGGAAGATAGTAATCAACAGATTGACCAAGATAGGTAAAATAGCTATTCCAGCATTAATCAAGGCTATGGGACATGAGAATAATGTCATCCGCAAAGTAGCCACAGATGTATTAACCACCATGGGAGATGATGCTATTATCCAGCTTCTTCAGGTTTTTCAGACTCATGATAGTGGCAAGGAGATCGTTCGATGGTATGCAGCTATTGCCTTGGGAAGCCTTTTGGAAAAGACACAAGACACGGAATTGCAAGAAAAAATAATCATGATATTGAGTCGCAACCTGAATGATGACAGTTGGTATGGCCGTGGTGGAGCAGCAATTGCTCTGGGAAATATATCCACCAATCAAGATGCCTTAATTGAGGCATTACTCAAGGGATTAAATGACATAAATGGTGTTGTCAGAACAACAACCGTTGAAGCCTTAGGCAAAATAGGTAATCCACGGGCATTAAAAATGCTGGCCATCCTCTCCAACAATGATCCGGAATCATGTGTCAGGGTAGCTGCAAAAGCAGCTATCGCCAGAATACAAAAACAAGTAGAGTAGTTATTATCCAAAGCTTGTTAGCCAGCAGCAAGTGCAACGGGAGAAGAAAGAGCCACAAAGGGTGTAAATATCGGTGGTGTCTCCCTTTTCTCCATTATCTCCCTATCTCTCTATTCTCTATCCCCCTATCTCCTAAGAATTGCAGCAAAACAAGAGTAATTGCAAATGAAAAAAGCCTGACAATGGACAGAGTCTCTTATGATTTACACCCTTTGTGACTCTTTCTCTGTATTTGCGTGCTATTGTTATGTTTCTGTGACTTAATGCAACAACCGCACAGATTGGAATATTCTTTGCTTCTAATTACACCGATCGATTATTTTTCCCGCCTCTTCTGGTGTAGCATTTTCATGAATAATAGCATTTAAGGCAGCAGCCATTGCCACAGAGTACTTATTCTGCCACACATTTCGGCCAAGGTTGATACCAATGGCTCCCCTTTGCATCCCATCATAAACAAACTCAAAGACCTCCCTATCTGTGTCTACCTTTGGTCCGCCAGCCATTACCACTGGTACGGGACAACCATTTACTACCTTATCAAACTCTTCACACCAATATGTTTTGACAACATCAGCGCCCAATTCAGCACAGATTCGACAACATAAACCAAGATACCGTGCATCTCTTTTTTCTAACTCCCGACCAACCGCGGTCACAGCCATTACAGGAAGTCCATACCGTTGACATTCATTAACAAGACTTGACAGATTTGATAGGGTTTGTTTTTCGTAATCAGAACCAATAAATACAGAAAGCCCTACAGCAGAGGCATTAAGTCTGAGAGCCTCTTCAATAGAGGTAGTAAGTATTTCATCTGCCAAATCCTTACCTACCATGCTTGTGCCGCCGGAGACCCTGAGAATAATAGGTTTGTCGATAGCAGGTGGTATTGCAGAACGCAATACTCCTCGAGTCACAAAAAGGGCATCAAAATAGGGAAGTAACGGTTTAATAGTTTCCCATGGTTTTTCCAGTTTTGTAGTTGGACCCTGGAAATATCCATGATCTATAGGCATAAAAAAACAGCGGCCATCAGGCTGAATTAATCGGGACAATCGATTTTTCATTCCCCAATCCATAATAGTGTATCCTCCTTAGTATTTTCTATGTCAGAGTAATTATTACATCATAAGTATATCAGAAAGAGCTGAAATGTCAAGCAAATTTAAGCTGTGTCAGCAATTTTCATTAGGAGATCGTTGCAATGACATTGCAACGATCTCGGATTAATCTTGATTGTATTGGACGAAAAATACTTGACAATATGCCACAATCTGTTATAATTACAACATATTATGACACTTGTACAACTAATTTCTTTAGATTCCACAGATGAATGGAAAGAGTAAAGATTGGTGAGGTTAATTTTAAAGTAACTGTTCAGGCATACAGAATTCAGGAGTCAGAATACAGAATGAAGACGGCGACAACAAGAGGAAAGCACCTCTGGCAGGTTGCAGCTACAAGTTTCCCACGAATAGGTGTAGCTGCAGGGCTTGTCCCTGCCATAATCATTCCTATGCCTGAATAGTTAATTTCAAAGTAACTGTTCAGCCACGAATTAACACAAATATACACAAATAAAAAATGGGTAACTATTTATATACAATCCACTAATTAAGTTAACATATTTTTTCACGCAAAGAACGCGAAGATTTCACGCAAAGAACGCAAATTGTCTTTTTCCTCATGGAGGGCTAAAAAGCAATGTCTGATCAAAAACAAAAAACTATGGTTATTACCTTGTCTGTGATTTCTAACAGCATTCTGGTAATATTAAAATTATTGGTTGGCTGGTTAAGTGGATCCATATCCATCCTTTCTGAATCCGTTCATTCCGGAATTGATTTACTTGCCAGCCTGATTGCTTTTTTTGCGGTAAAAAAATCAGGAAAGCCTGCAGATGAAAAGCATCCGTTCGGACACGATAAGATTGAAAATATTTCTGGGTTTGTGGAGGCTATGCTCATTTTTATTGCCGCCGGATGGATTATCTATGAAGCCATTAAAAAATTAATCCATCCTCAAGCAGTAGAATTCTTGGGCATGGGTATGGCAGTGATGTTATTTTCATCTGTGATAAATATCATTGTTTCAAAACTGCTCTTTAATATTGGTCGCAAAACCGAGTCTGTGGCGATTCAGGCAAATGCCTGTCATCTGCAGATGGATGTCTGGACTTCAGCCGGGGTAATGATTGGGTTGGGACTCATTTGGTTAAACGAGGCTCTCTTCAAGGGTATACATTTTCATTGGATTGACCCGGTAGCTGCAATCATAGTGGCTGCATTAATTATTAAGGCTGCATATGATTTGACACATCAATCGATTCATGACCTATTAGACAGCAGTCTGTCAGATGATGAGATCGAGTGCATTCGCAATAATATCGTAGCATATTGCTCCCAGATTTGTGGTTTTCACCATCTTCGCACACGAAAAGCAGGGAAGAATCGTTTTATAGAATTTCACTTGATTGTGAAAGACAATATGACAGTTGGGGTATCCCATCAATTAGCCACCATGATTACCGAGAAGATTCAGGAACAAATACCAAGTGCAAATGTCAATATACATATTGAACCGTGTGGCAACATGTATTGCAGCGACACCTGCATAAAAGGTTGCCTGCTTACTACAGAAGAGCGAGAGAATGGTAGTGTCGTGTCAACCTTAATTTGACGCATAACAATTTGTAGGGACATCCCTGCCAGAGAGGCTCTCCTCTTGTGGGTGTCCGTTTAAGCAGGGACAAGGGGGTAGAACCCCTGCTCCTGGCACCCTGCAGCTACGGTGTGATCGATTGTTGTGTGTGGGAATCTTTGTAGCTGCGACCTGCCAGAGGTGCTCTCCTCTTGTGGTCGCTTATTGGTGGGGCAGAAACAGTGGAGGCAGCACCTCTGTCATCCCCTGCATTCGCAGGGGCAGGCTCTGTCCATACATAATTAACTATGCGACAATTAACAGTTGACACGACAGTAGGCATACCCAATGAAAAAGGGTTCAAGGATTCGACAGGCTGTTACGGAATAGAAATTTGGCACGAGAAGCATACGGCATATTGTGTCAATCTCATTAGCAGGTGCTATATAATGGTATGGTGTTGCCGCTGATTATTCGTTCCGTAACAGCCTGTCGACAGGTCGAGTGAGTCAAATAAAGGCAAGGTTATCCAGAACTTGAACCCTTTTCTCTTTTATTGCACGGGAGGGAGCATGCAAGTCAACAAAATTATTGCCATAGCTATTGGTTTGCTGCTATCAGCCATTTTTTTTGGTGTATTCATCCATTACCATCGTACCCCAATAAACCTTAGCTTGTTTTACCTGCAAGAAGTTTGCAGATATTGGTCATGGGGATTTATTACGCACAATATTCAAACCTTTTTTCTTCTCCTCATCCTGCTGCTAAGCTCTGCCGGAATAGGTTGCAAGTTACTGAAATTATTTCAAATAAACCTTGATAGCCCTTGCGATGAATTCATCTTTTCAATAGGTCTTGGGCTTGGCTTTTTTTCTCTTGCAACATTATTGATAGGTTTTATGGACATGCTTTCTCTTTTTGTTTTCTATCCATTAATAATATGCTCATTCCTCTGCTCGTATGCAGAGATAAAATATTTCCTGTCTTCTTTGTTCATGGCTATAAAAAAAACAAGGCTAACCACCTTAGGTATCATCTATGGGGGATGTCTGTCTGCAATCATTCTCATGAGTATAATATTAGCCATTGGCGGTCCTACCATACTATTTGACAGCCTTGTATACCATCTGGCTATCCCTGATATTTACATCAAAAATCATGGAATTGTTAATATCCCACATCTTGTTTTTGCAAACTACCCATTAAATACAGAGATGTTGTTTGTCTTGGCGATGATTTTAGGGGGGATACATTTGCCCAATTGATTCATCCCTTGTTTGGCATTCTGGCTGGATTAAGCATTTATGCCATGGCTAAAAACTTTTTTGGTGCAAGAGGAGGATTGTATGCAGCCATGATATTCTTCAGTATGCCCTCTGTTATTTTTACTATGACCTTTACCTTTAATGACCTTGCCTTAACCTATTATATCATCCTATCTGTTTATGCTTTTGTTAATTGGATTAAGCTGCGGAATATCCGCTGGTTAACCCTATCAGGAATCTTTGCCGGACTAGCTATGGGAACAAAATATTCCGGAATAATCTGTTTTATCATCCTTTTGGGATTTATCATCATAGCTGCCCGGAGATTATCATTAAAGGAATTATCCATCTTTTCCTTGGCGGCATTATTACCTGTGTTACCATGGCTGATTAAAAATCTTATATTTGTAGGAAATCCGGTATATCCATTTCTTTATGAAATATTTGGAGGGGCAAACTGGGATGGATTTGATGTGCAGAGGTTTACCCGGGAGATGAGTCATTATGGACCAAGCTTGGGAATATGGAGATACCTGTCATTACCCCTATTTATTACCTGTGATTGGGGTACCGGGGATATTCCCATTGGACCAATAATTCTTCTCTGCCTTCCCTTTCTGTTTTTTATTAAAAATGTTGACAAAACTATCAAATATTTACTCATCTTTTGCTTTCTTTATTTTCTCTTTTGGACGAATACCTCCATGGTCATACGATTTTTGTTCCCTTGTGTGGCTTTATTGTGTCCGGTTATAGGGTACATTATTGTAAGCATTCAGGGATCAACAGAAGTCAAAAGTCAAAAGACAGAAGACATGTAGGGGCAGACCTATGTGTTTGCCCTGATAAGCAGGAAGCAGGATTTCTTCAGATTCGCGATTCGCAATTCGAGATTCGAGATTCGAGGCGTGTCTGCTCTGGTAGGCAGAAAACAGATAGCCTGCGAGTCCCAAATTCCGAATATAGAAGCCCGAACCTTGCATTTGAAATACCAATATTTATTGCCCTTATCTTAAATATTTGTAACTACTCAGGCATACAGAATTCAGGAGTCAGAATTCAGAATAGCTCCAGAGTAAGCCTATAAATCCCATTATTTCTCTCTCAATATCCCCATATTTCCTGAGAAAACTATCATAGCAGGTGTTCTCATTCTGACTCC
>JAHIZN010000156.1 GCA_018814245.1 bacterium | reverse complement strand
CGTAACTATTCAGCTATACAAATGTGTAAGAAAGGGGAAATGGGGAAAAGGGAGAATCGGAGAAAAAATCTTAATCTCTTTTTCTGATTCAAAAAAACAATTCTTGTAATTTTATCAGTTAATTCTTCTTTTCTCCATTTCCCCATTTTCTCCATTTCTCCTTCATTACACATCTGAATAGTTACGATTTCTGGTTGATTTGAAATGTGTATGAAATAACAATAGCTGAGTAGTTACAAAATATCAGAAAATTAAAACTGTATTTCGTTCTCTCTCCTCTTCTCCCTCCATTTTTAATTTTTAATTCATAATTTTTAATTTCTTTTCATTACTGCTCCAGAATATTGCTCCCGTGATACTACCTCAATCCCATGCACATCCACAACATTGATTGTATAATAATACATCAGATTAGGCACGAGGTTTTCGTCTATAACATAATCAGTAGTGATGTTATCTTTGACCAAGCTGCCGGTTTCTCCCTGAACAATAGAACGATACAGCCGTACATGAGAAAAGTTATTATCACAGGGATTTTTCCATTGAATCTGAAGGCTATCTCTATCAGTATCCATGATTTGTACGCCTTTTATCCCATCTGGTGCCTTAGAAAATGTTTTACTGTTACAAGTATCAGAATAATCTGACTCACCCTTAGGGTTATAGGCTGCCAGACGATATTCATATTTGGTTGCAGCAAGCAGCCCGGTATCTTTAAGCTTGGTTGTATTTACCGATACAGTGGTAACAACATTGAATTCATCATCACCTGTCTTTCTCTCTATAACAAACCCTGTTTCATCATTAGAGTTATCTGACCATGAAAGTTCTATTGCCGAAGATGAACAAGCCTTTGCATTCAGGGTTGAGGGTGCATTTGGTGGAGAGCTGCTTCTTTCTAAGGCATACATTTTTCCATCCATGCAGCCAAAATATACCATACCATCCTTGCTGGTAGCTGGTGAAGAGGAAATACGGCTATTGGCTGTATATGCCCATATAATTGCACCATCCTTATCCAAAGCATATATAGTTGCCTCTCCGCTAATATACACCACACCAGAGGAATCGATTGACGCAGCAGAGTATATCCAGCCAATCTGCCGTGACCAATCATGTTGCCCCACAGCATTTATCTTATAGATCTTACTTGTTCCTGATGGCTCATTTGAGACCACAAATATCCCCCCATCAGGACCAACCATAATAGATTGATTTATCCAGCCTGAGGTGGAATATTTCCATTTCAAGATACCTTTCTCTGAAAAGGAATAGAGGTTATCACCGTTTTTATCCTTAACCCCTACATAAATAGAACCGTCATATCCTACCCCGGCTGATGACCTGATTCCATAAACAATAGGGTATTTCCACATTATCTGTCCATATTCAGAAAGGGCATAAAGGGCACTGTTTTCCTGATCTCCGTTTACACCAACGAATATTCCACCATTAAACCCAATTATAGGTGAAGAAAATCCCATACCCTTTAATCTGATCCTCCATTTTACCTCGCCATTTGATAAAAGAGTATAAAGATCCCCGGAGATCGAGATAACATAGATTACCCCATTATGTATGGTTGGAGAGGATTCAATAGAATCACCTGTATAATATTTCCATTTCAGGCTGCCATCTGTAGTAAGGCTATACAGATACCCATCCCTGGATCCCACATATATCGTATTAGTATCATTGTCCAACACTGGTGAAGAGACAATGGATTTCAGGGTTTCATAAGCCCATAACTGTTCCCCTGTATCTGCCTTGAGACAATAAATTTTCCCATCTGTAGAGCCGAAAAACATTTTCCTATCTTGCGAAAGAACAGCAGATGAATTTCTTATACCCTGTCCGGTTTGAAAGCTCCATTTTAATTTGGGTGCAAATTCCTCCTGACCAAGCGAATGTTGAATAGATTTTCGCAGCAGGCTAACCTCACCCGGTGCAAGGGCAATGGCAATCAATATATTTGATGGCTGAGACTCACCCATCTCATTATAAGCAACTACCCTGTATTGATAGCTCATCCCACTATCGATATTCCTATCCTCAAAGTGCTTTCCATTCTGTCCAACCGTAGCTATTGTTTTATATTCAGTATTTGTCCCTTCTGCCCGTTCAATACAGAACCCTGTTTCATTCAGAGAGTTATCCTCCCAGGCAATGGTAATTGCTTTCCTATGAGCAGTTACCAAAATCAGATTATCAGGCAATGTCGGAATAGCATTGCGAGTTCTCACTACAGCAGTATTTGAATAGCCTGAATACTCATTTCCCTTAACAGCCCTTATTCGATAATGATAGATGCTGTCAGGAAGAAGTTTGATATCCATATAAGAGATACCCTCTGAGGCAATAGTGGCTATCTCCTGAAAATATCCTGTTCGGGATGCCCTCTCCAATATAAACCCTGTTTCCATGTCAGAGTTATCCTGCCATGTAATCTGAACACAACCCTCCTGAATTGAGTATGCATTGAGATCATCCGGAGACTGCAGGGGTGGCTGAAGGGTAGTAACAATTATTTCCTTAGAATAATCAGATGTTCCAAATTTGTTAAAACTGCTTGTCCGATAGGTGTAAGTTGTTTTTGGTATAAGGTTTATCTCTGTAAATATGGTATTATTTTTTGATACCCTTTCTATTTCATAGAATTTTTCATGAATCTTTTTTTCAATGATAAACCCTTCCTCATCACCAGACTCATCTGTCCATGAAAGGTTTATCTGGGATGGACTTACGGCAATCCCTCTTAATCCTGCAGGCGGATTTGGCGGATTTGGCAAGTCTGGTGTAACTACCTTTACCTCATAGCTATAAAGAGAATTCCCAATATCATTATAGGCACAGATACGATAGGTATAGGTTGTTTTGGGGCTAATATCGCTATCTGTATAATATTTTTTGTTTGCTCCGGTAACAGCTATCTCTTCAAATTGAGTGGTATTCTGCTTTCGTTCAATCCTGAACCCATTTTCATTTGCTGAATTATCTTGCCATGAAAGATCAATACCATTTTCCCCTATCAAAGCCTTGAGTCTTGAGGGGAAAAATGGCTGTATATCCTTTGTTGTCGACTGTATCTCTGAAGAGTATTTGGAATCTCCACCTAAATTATAGGCACAAACCCGATAAAAATAAATGGTGTTTGGGATTACATCCGTATCTTCATAGCTTGTTATCCTTGAACCCATTGTGGCAATCTCGATATAAGGGGTATTTCCCTTTCTTCTTTCCAGCCTGAAACCCGACTCATTACCACTTCTAATCCATGAGATGCAGACAGATGTTTGAGAAACATTAGTAATTTTTAGCCCGGATGGTGGTTGAGGCAGTGCCCTTGATGTTTTAATATTGATTGCATCAGATGCTGCTTCTCCGCTTTTGTTACAGGCAGCTATCTTGTATGAATAGCTGGTATCAGGCAAAAGGTTTGTATCAGTATAATGAATATTGTCTGACCCAACTACAGCAATGGTTGCAAACCCTTGTTTATCCGGATCTTTTCTTTGTATCTTGAATGAAACACTTGTCTTGCTCACAGATGTATTTCTCCATGTAATTTTTACCCGTGTTGGCTCAACAAGCAAGGCTGATACATCCTCTGGTTTGGATGGGGGAGCTGATGGAATAGTGATGATTATAGGCTTGGTATATTCTGTCCTGCCAAAGCTATTAAAGGAAACTATGCGGTAAAGATATGTTGTTCCTGGTATCACCCGCATATCTTCATAGGTCGTTATATTTGGCTCAAGGGTACAAACAAGCTTGTACTCCTTTTGACCCTTGACTGCCTTGACTATCTTAAAGCCGTTTTCATTAGTAGAATTATCCATCCATGCCAACAAGACACACTTGGCAGATACAAAGGCTGCCTTAAAATCAGTAGGCAGGACAGGCAGATTTGGCACTGTATTAATCTCAAGGATATTGCTGTATTCTGATCTGCCGACAGTGTTATAGCTGCACACCCGATAGTAATACCTGTTGTTCAGCTTAATCTGTTTGTCTGTAAATTGTAAAGAGTCCGGCTTTAAGGTAGATACAGCTGTAAATGTCCCCTTGTCCATCCTTTTTTCAAGAATAAAACCTTGTTCATTTGGAGAGTTATCATTCCATGATATAGTTACCTCATGCCTGTCAAATCTTTCCAGGGTAAGCTGGTCAGGGGAAGAGGGCGGAAGCTGTGGCGTATGAACCTTAGCCTCATTGGAATATCCTGAAAGCCCTGCCTCATTATAGGCATAAATCCGATAAGAATAATCTGTATCAGACAAAAGATTGTTGTCCTGATATTCTTTTGTGTTTTGTGCAAGCCTGCATAACTCTGTGTATGTGCCGCCGGTAATTGCCATAGGTGCTACCCACAGCCGTTCTACCAGAAAGCCAGATTCATTAGATGATGTATCTTGCCACGAAAGATTTGTTTGCGTACCTCCCTGAATATTTACCTTAAGGTTCAAGGGTGAAGATGGTGGTATCTGTGGTGTTGTAATGATGGCTTCATTGCTGTACTTAGAGATACCGCCGGCATTATAGGCACAGATCCTATAAGAATAATCCATGGTCGGGATCAAGTCTGTATCCTTAAAGGTGGTAATATTTTTATCTACCCTGCGTATCTCTGCATAATCCCTGTTTGGGGTTTTTCTTTCGACAATAAAACCATTCTCCCTGTCTCCTGCATCCTTCCAGAAAAGGGTATTTTCAAGCCCTTTCAAGGAAGTTTGAAGGTCTTTGGGGTTGTCAGGCAGTTTAATATTCTTTTGTGGTAAAGCTTTATGGGTGCTGACAAGCCCATAAACATCACCCTTTCTGTCCCCAATATAGAGTGTATCACCCGGACCAAGCGATATTGGACATGGTGTTGTCCCAACCTGATAACGCCACTTTATCTTACCGTCAGGAAGGACAGCGTAGATGTTTCCAGAACGGGAGGCAACGAAAATCACACCCTTTGCGTCAACTATCGGATGACAGCGAAAGATGTCCCCAGTGGGAACTTGTTGGATTCCTTTTGAGGTAATGATACAAAGCCCCTCCTCTGTCCCCAGGTATATCTCCTGATTATGACCAAAGGCAGGTAAGGAATAGATAGAGGCATTCACCTCAATGATATTTATGTTGCCATCTGGTGCAATAGCTGCGAGGGCATTATTAGTGGTAGTAATGTATATATTTCCGTTATCCGGAGAAATACATGGGGAAGAAAATGGTGAGACACGAAGCATTTTTTCCCATTTTATCTTACCATCAGGGGTTACGGCATATAAACTGCCAAGGGTTGAGGAAACATAGATTATCCCTGATTTATCGATAGCCGGCGTTGACTGAATAGAACTGCCAAGAGAAACATTCCAGAGCAGCTTACCATCTTTGTCTATGGCATATAGATTACCATCATCTGCGCCGAAGTATATTATTTCATCAGGGGAAACAGCAGGGGATGCCCATAAACAAGGGATATTGGTAGAATATTTCCATTTAATTCGTAGTGTTTCCTTGTCTAATGCACAAAGGCTGCCATTCTTACACAAGACATAAATCACTCCGGATTGACCAATCGCACAGGTAGAGTCCACACCGCTGTCAAGATTTACAAAAGACTCGCTGCCATCCGGCTTAATAGCAAAGAAGATTCCTTCTGTACTGCCAAAATAAACCTTACCAGATTGATCAATGATAGGCTGTCCGCTTATGTATCCATGTACATGCTTACGCCACTTTACTACAGGCAAGGCATCAGGTCCGGAAAGGGTACTATTACCTGTATGCTGTACATCTTGTTGAAGACATGGCCATGATGATGTTTTTATCGGCGAATTAATAGAGTCGATACCCTTGCCAGATGTGTTGACTCCTTGTATTTGCCTTGTATCAGATGCTGCTGCATAAAGATTTAAGGATGATAACGACAAATATACAACAATGACAGTACAAACCTTGACAAATCGTATTTTATTATTGTAAGCATTAATGGTCATATAAAGGAATTCTCCGCAATAAAGACCTGTAGCAGCAAGACATGTCTTGTGCCAATATCTGACAATCTGACATATGATATTTTATCATACCATAAATTGATTGTCAACAAATAAAAATACTTGCGTTGTTCAAAAATAGATAATTAATGCGATTGAGGTAATCGAATCTAACGAATCGGATTGAGTGGATGTAATTAGTGTCGTGTCAACCTTAATTTGACGCATAACAATTTGTAGGGACATTCCTGCCAGAAAGGCTCCCTCCTTGTGTGTGTCCGTTAAGCAGGGACAAGGAGGTAGCACCTCTGGCACCCTGCAGCTACGGTGTGATCGATTATTGTGTGTGGGAATCTTTGTAGCTGCGACCCTTGTGGTCGCTTATTGGTGGCAGAGACAGGGGAGACAGCACCTCTGTCATCCCCTGCATTTGTCTTATCCTTACCCACAAGTCCAACCACCATTAATTCAGTAATTCAACAATTCAACAATTGACAATTGCTGAATTAATGAATTGTTGAATTGTTAATCATTTTGTGATACATGTTTCTGTTATTTTGCAGCATTTTCCGTCAGAATTCTGTCCTCCAAAGATGTGGGTAAGGATAAGCTGCATTCGCAGGGACAGGGCTTATCCCTGTCCTAATCATTTTTACCCTACCGAATGCTTTAATGAAAATTAATATTGACATAAGATATAATAAATGGTATATTATATAGTTGAACAATTAAAATTTTAGTATTATACGAAGGAGGTATGATATGGTGAAAAAGATCTTGGTAGCAACAGACAACTCTTCCGCAGCATGGGATGCTATTACTTATGCTATTTGTCTGGCTAAAAAGATGGAGATGGAAATTGTCGTCCTGCAGGTAATTAATGATGCTATCTATGCTGAATGGACAGGTATGCTTAACAATAACCTGCGTGAGGAATTGGAGAAGAATGCTACGGAATCCTTGAAGTCTATCTGTGTTTATGGCGAAGAAGAGGGTGTGCGGGTTAATCCATTAATCAGATTCGGAAATCCACCCCATGAGATTGTAGAGGCAGCTAATGAGGATAATGATATCATGTTATTAGTTATGGGGTCAACAGGAAAGAGTACTGTTGAGAGGTATATGATGGGAAGCTGTACAGAAAAGGTTGCTCATGAGATTAGTCGTAGACTTCCATGCCCATTGATTATTACACCAACTAAGGCAAGGATACCGCATGCAAGGCTGGAATTGTAGTGTGCTGCTTCAGATAAAATCATAATTTTCTTCAATTTAAGTCAGCAAATTGGGAGCTTGTCAGCTGATAGCTATTGCAAACACAATTAGAGGCAATGTGATAAAAATACCAAATGCAATCACGCTGTAGCAGATATTAAAAAATTGCGTGATTATAGCCTCAACACAACACATAGAACTGGTAAACATAAGGCTCGCATGTTCATTCCGCATTGGATATAACTGCTGATGATGCTGAAGCCTTGCATGATATTCTCCTGCAAGTGGTAAAAGAATATGATGCTGAATTAGGCTTGAAAGACAGCTATGGACAACGATATCAAGTTGATTTTACATTAGAATGGAAAGGCAAAAGGGCAGTGATTCGTAGCGCGTGGATTATTGAAACTGATGTGCCATATCCGAGATTAACCAGTTGCTATCCGCTATAAAAAAAATAGTGAGGTGATGACATGAAGGATTCTATCAAATTACTTGATGTGGTGGCATTAACTGTCGACCTACCTGAACACAACTTGTGGTATGGGCAAGTTGGCACCGTGGTAGAAATTCTTGCGAATGGCAATGCTTTTGAGGTTGAATTTAGTTATAGTGATGGGCATACATATGCATCAATAGGCTTGAGTCCTGACCAGATCATGATATTGTACTATGAACCATTACTATCTCGCGAGTTAGTGTCCGCATAAGATAAGAAAAAGACAGTGAAGTGAAGCAAAGCCTAAAAATATCCTGTCACCAGAAAATCAAACCTGATTTATTTGAGTACACTCCTCGCCAATATCTCGTATCTCAGCAATTACCTCCCCCTTATGCAGATGTATCCGTATCCTGTCTTCCTTTTTTACCTGATTGGCATTATTTATGACGGTTTCCTCCGGGAGCTTAAAGGTAATGCTATAACCTCTTGAAAGTATGGCTGATGGGTTTAGGGTATTGAGTTTGCCGGTAATGGTTTCGAGTCTGGCAAGGGTCAATTTTGTAAGATTGGATACGGACAGAGATAAGGCAAGGGTTATCTCATCAACCCGTTGCTGATATTGAAGTACTGTATAATCAGCACGCAAAAGGGCAGAAGATTCCTTGAGTCTTTTTAGCCTATGAGCAATGAGGTCAAGATCTTTTTGGATGGCATGTCTCAGACGGATAGATAATACCTCTATTCTTTCTACAAGTTCTCTCTTATTTTTTACTACTAATTCTGCAGCCGCTGATGGGGTTGGTGCCCGCAGGTCTGCAACAAAGTCAGCTATAGTAAAATCACATTCATGCCCTACGGCAGATATTATAGGAATATCTGAATCAAATATGGCTCTTGCTACCCTTTCATCATTAAATGCCCATAGATCTTCTATTGATCCGCCTCCCCGTCCTACAATAAGGACATCAGGCAACAGGGTATCCGGCAATCTATTCATTTGAGAGATAGCATTGGCAATATCAGAGGGGGCTGTCTCGCCTTGAACCATGACTGGATAAATGAGTATCTCTATGTTTGAAAACCTTCTGGTAATTATGTTTAATATATCCTGGACAGCAGCACCAGTAGGGGAGGTAATAATTCCAATTCGATTAGGCACCATGGGCAGAGGCTTTTTATGTGCTTCACTAAAAAGCCCTTCAATCCTTAATTGCTCCTTTAGTTGTTCAAAGGCAAGGTATAATTCACCATATCCGGCAGGCTCAATGTGGTCAGCAATGAGTTGATATTCGCCTCTTTTTTCATAAACACTTATTTCTCCATGAGCAATAATCATCAACCCATCTTGAAGATTAAATCTTAAAAGATTTGCCTTACTCCGAAAAATAACCATCTTTATCTGCGAATAGTTATCCTTGAGTGTAAGGTATACATGTCCTGAGGCAGGGATAACTAAGTTGGAAATTTCTCCCATTACCCGAATGTTATGCAGGTTTCCCTCTAAGATAAGTTTGATTTTGGAAGTAATCTCTGAAATAGTATAGATGTAAGGATTATTCACAATTTCCTCTGTGATTATTAACCGCAGAACGGCTCTTTTTTGCCTCAAATGGGTAGCCCTTTGTAACGAAAGAAGAAAGAACCACAAAGGGTGTAATCTATAGGGAAAATAATTGACGATTAATTCAGGTGATTGCAAATAGAAGAACCTGACATGAGGCTATAGTCTTAAGGAATTACACCCTTTGTGATTCTTTCTCTGCCAACAAGTGGTGTTTTCTACTTGCACAGGTTAGCCTATTTTCACAAAAT
>JAHIZN010000155.1 GCA_018814245.1 bacterium | reverse complement strand
GGAGATATAGGGATTAGAAAAATATGAGGATAATACAACTTGTCCCCTTAGGAATGATAACCCTGTAATCTTCCCTTCGATTTTAAGGCATTGATTATATTATTATCCCCATATCTCATGTCATATCTCCATATCCCCCTTTAATGTTATAGCCTGAACGATTACGAATTAAGTGAGGTAGTGATGATGCGAAAAGAATGGTTGCTGATATTATTAATATGCCTTGCAGGTTGTATTCCAAAGGGATTTATTATCACTGAGGAGACTGCAGAAGATGTGTCTGAATGTCCTCAGTTGACAATAGAATCTTCACTTGACCCTGCCCCTGCCAAAGAAATAACTACAATAACTATTGTCTCAGATAAACTCCTGATAAATTCACCTACAGTAATTATTACTCAACATTATGAGAAAAGGGGCACGGATATTACCAAAAGCATGGAAACAACTGACCAGATGACATGGCAAGGTACTTACACCGTTAAACCCGGATATGAGGGTAAGGCTCTGATAGAGGTACTTAATGCCCTTGATGAGGACGGAAATAAGGGTTATGGGACCGCAAGTTTTGAGGTGATACTGCCAGAGGAGGGGGCAGAAGAAACAGAATCTGACCAGGAGGTTGAGTATGAAGAGGTCATATGGCATGATATTCGAGGAGAATATGGGGAGACTGGTGCAGCTCAAGCACCCATGCTGACACCTCAAATGATAAGCAATAATGTTAGCTGTATTGACGGAGATGACAAAAGGGTTTGGTTGGGTACGAATTATGGGATTGGACAATACGATAGATTAACACAAGGCTGGATGGGGTTTCTTAATAAAAAGGGCGGCATGGGTAATTCCATTCGTTGTCTGGCAATAGATGATGATATTATCTGGTTTGGCAGTCAGGGGGATGGATTGTTCAGGTACCAGGATTCTACCGGCAAATGGCTTGCCTTTCCTGCGGATAATAAGTGTCCTGATCCAAATATTAACGACATCCTGATTGTTAATAATACTGTCTGGGCAGCTACGAACAAGGGTTTATCTAAATACGATAAATTATCAAAACAATGGATTTCTTATACACTTCAGACAACCTATAATCAGCTCATCAGTGAAAAGATTACCAAAATAGCATGGTTGTATCCATGCCTCTGGGTAGGCACGGACAAGGGATTGATGAGTTATGACCCCTTGTCTGATGTTTGGCAGGATCAGACTGGAATATGCAGCAAGGGTATTACCTGCCTTTTTATGGATAAAAATGACCTCTGGATCGGAACATTGGATAATGGTATTATCCAGTATAATACCACTGATAATGGCACCAAAACCTATACTACGGCTAATGGACTTTGCAGCAATTCGATCTTAAGCCTGAAAGCAGATACAAGCCATGTATTTGTGGGGCATTCAGGTGGGATTTCAATGCTTGACAAATCAAACGACACATGGATGTCATTTACTCATACCAAAATTGGGGATATTATCCGGCCGCTTGACGATATTCAGGCAGTGTATTTTGAGAATGATAATCCATGGATAGGGATGAATACAGGTCTGGTTGATATCTCTCAGTCGCAGCTCATGGAAATAATTCAGCCAACGATTATTGAGCTGAATCCAGCCCCGGATACTGTTCTTTCCACAGCGTACCTTAAAATTACAGCTAAATATGAGGATAATATCAACGGTAGCGGGATTGATCCGCTGGCTACCTTACTCTGGGTAGATGGTGTACAGGTTTATGGAACAGTTACAGCTCAGGAGATCTATTACAAGCCAATATCTCCCCTCACAGAGGGTGAACATAGCCTTGAGATTCAGGTAGCAGATAAGTGCGGAAATATTGCTGCCCGAAAAAATACATTTAGTATTACCCTGCCCAAACTTTCCTATAAGCTCCTTGTCTCACGGGCTTATGTCAAACCAGGCGGAGAAATATCTGTAACCATTGAGGCAAGCGAGGAGCTGCAGGGTACACCCACAGCATCTTTATCCTTTGCCGATTCTCGTATGCTCTTCATAGCAGGAACATCTAAGGTTGCTGCTCCATCGATCATGGAAGACGGAACATTGGCAGGGACATCTACTGTTTTTGGGTCGTGGACCACGATAGATCGAAAAAAGTGGCGAGGGACAACCATAGTGCCGATTAATGCTTTGGGTATGGGTACTGTTACGGTTGAAAATCTCAAGGATATTCATGGACGAGAGCCAAAGGCAGAGGATTCTCCTGCAGCAAGGATTAAGGCTGTTATTAAGGATGATGGGTCAGGGATAATTGCCCCACAGATTCCACGGATAACCTCTCTGGCAACCTCTGCCATTGCCTCTGTAACCACAAATATTATCACCGGAACAGCAACCCCGGGCAGCTTTGTCAATCTGATGGTCGATGGCAAGACTGTTCGTACAGTCATGGCGAATGAGGCAGGCACATTTACATTCAAAAACATCTCGAATATCCTGCTCAAGGCAGGTACGGCTGCTACTACGATAACAACCTCAGCCACAGATCGAACCAGAATTGCAAGCGAGGTCTCAGAGACTGTGGCAACACCTAACTTGTTGGTTGATTTTCCAAGATTGGCGGGTAATATCCTGAAGGTTCGTGGTGTTGCCAGCCAGATGATTGGTACGATCAGCGGCAATCTGGTGTATGATCAAGGCTCTGTGACGCTGAGAATGACTGTGGGCAGCGGCAGTATGGGTTGGGTAGGGACTGCAAGCATTCCATCGGGTATTGAGGGCATGATGGGCACACTGACCATTTTCGGCACAGACTCGCGGGTATTATTTACTGGTGTACTAATGATTGACACCGTCCCGCCAGGGACACCAACCATTGCGGCGAATAGAACATCCATTGGTGGCTGGATTATTTATGGCACGGCAACAGGGGCTAATTTGGTTGAGTTGTGGAGTGGACAAAGGCTGTATGGCACAACAATTCCACGAGATTCAGGCAGATTTGCTTTCAAGGCAGATCCACTGATGATACCTTCAGGCACAACAACCCTATGGGCAGTAAGTATGGATAATGCTGGCAATCGGACGACATCTGAGGTTGTTGTCATCTATCCACCCTTGCGAATTTCTGCTAAATTGCCGCAATTTGCAGGCAAAATGTTTGAGGTTTATGTTGCTAATCAAGCGATTAGTACAATCAGTGGGTATGTATCATATGGTATTGGTTCTGTGGCACTGAATATGGCTATTGTAAACACTGATGTGATTGGTGGTATGGGTGGTTGGGTAGGGACTGCGAGTATCCCGGATGGGATTGAAGGTATGGGTACACTGACAATTTTTGCCACTGACACTTGCAACCAGCAGGCAACATTTACAAGCATGCTGAATATTGACACCATCCCGCCAGGGACACCAACCATTGCGGCAACATACATAGCCATAACCAGCACAACACCAGCCGGCTGGCTGGTGTATGGCACGGCAACGGATGCAGTGGTTGTCAGACTATGGGGCAACGAGAATTCGGATGGTGGTGGTACAGCCACACCAAGTGCTGCAGGGACATTCAGCTTCTTGCTAAGATCAGTTGCTGCCACAACAACTGTTTATACAACAAGTATCGACAAGGCAGGTAATCGGGCATTGTCCAAACCACTGGTTATTTCAGAACCACTGCGACTGCTTGGCATCAAAATGCCGCTATTGGCAGGCAAAATGTTGGAGGTTTGCGGTGGTGCCAACCATGTGTTGGGCACGATCAGCGGCAAGCTGATGTATGACACCGGCTCTGTGCCGCTGAGCATGGTTGTAGACAATAACGGCATGACATGGGCAGGGAGTGTGAGTATCACGGCTAATGTTTATAGTGTAGGCACCCTGGCCATTTTCGCCGCTGACATCTACAATCAGCCGGCAACATTTATCGGCACGCTGAGCATTGACACAATTCCACCATCTGCACCGATCATTGTTGCGACATATACAACCAGAGCCGGCTGGGTGATTTATGGTACGGCAACAGATGCGGTGATAGTTGAGCTATTGGTCAACAATCAACTATCTGGCACAACCACACTGTCAACAGATGGGACATTTACATTTACGCTGGGCATTGTTACTGGAAGTACATCCGTTCAGGCAAAGAGTATTAACAAGGCAGGCAATCGAGCATTTTCTGAACCACTGATTATTAGTCCTCAAGTCGTAACAAAAGGAGCACCCGTTTCTCTTGCAACCGCTGCTCTTGTCCTGTCAAATGACGGCGGAACTATCACTATTTCTGGCAAAAATGGGCAGACCACACTCATGATACCGCCAGATGCCCTGGCTGAGGATAGTCAGATAACGATTACAATGATCGCAAAAACCACAGGGAAATTAGCCATAGCTAAT
>JAHIZN010000154.1 GCA_018814245.1 bacterium | reverse complement strand
TTGCCGGCACGACTTCGCAAAAAGGAGTCGGTTTTTGCTCATCTACCCAAGGGAATCCTAGTCCATCGTCGCCAAAAGAGGGCTGCCAGCCCTTGAAATCGGCTTGCACCGCTCAAATCTATACGCTTTTCTTGTCCGGAAGCGATAGTGTGTCGTTGTTCAGACGGCTTCGGCTGGACAATAACTGTCACTTCTGCGTCCGGTTTAGCGGAAAGTAAAGTTAACTGAATCAGAACCAATACAATGACCATTGGTAAGCGTCTCTGCCCCCTCAGATGAGGAAGCACTTCTAATATTAGATGATAGAGATGTGTATCCCTCTGTCAACCCTGCTGTCGACTCTTGTCCGGTATCGTTTATTAATGCCCCTGCTGGAAGCAGTCTCAGGCTCTATAACATTGCCGGTGAATTGGTATTTGAAGAGATTTATGATGGTGAAAAATGGTCGCCGCCATCAGACATAAGCTCAGGGATATATATTTACCTGATAGAGTATGAGGGTAGGATTGTTAGAGGCAAGCTGGGGATAATACGATAAAGCAAACCTGTTAGCCAGTAGCAAGTGCAACAGAAAGGAGGTAGCACCTCTGGCAGAGAAGAATCACAAAGGGTGTAAATATTGGTGGTGTCTCCCTTTTGTTTATTATCTCCCTATCTCTCTATTTCTCTATTTCTCTATCCCCCTATCCCCCAAGAATTGCGAACGATAACAAGATAATTGCAAATGAGAAGAACTATTGACAAGAGGTTGCATCTTAAGGAGTTACACCCTTTGTGGTTCTTTTTCTCGTAACTGCTCAAGATCCTATGACAATTCCGACCAATAGGCGACCACAAGGGTCGCAGCTACAAATATCCTCGACATGCTGTTACGGAACTGATAACAGCGGCAATGCCATACTACATATGGTGCTCGCCAATGAGATTATCGCAATATGCTGTATGCTTCCTGTGTCGAATTCTTATTCCGTAACAGCCTGTCGACAGGCTGTAGCTGCAGGGCTTGTCCCTGCTTATTTAAGTTATTCTGGGACACCACTCAATCTTTGTGGCTTGCAAAATCCACAGGTTATTGAGCAATTACTTTTTCTCTGTAAATGAGATTGACACGATATATGCGGTGTAGAAGCAGTGCCCTCGTGCCTGCCCTGCTATAGAACAACCACAAAGGGTTATTGGGTAGAGACACATAGGTCTGTACCTACCTACACAGAGGGCAACCACTGGGGGTTGCCCTCTACGATTAGTCAGATGTCGGATAGTTTAATATGTAGGGACAGGAGGCAGTACCTCTGGCAGGAATGTCCCTACAACGGTTATGCGTCAAATTAAAGTTGACGAGACAATACTTTAATTATTCTCTTTAGCCGATTCTTGTTCCCTTAAGGCAATCTTGTGACTAAAGTTCAATCTTCCCTGATCATCGATACCAACCAATTTGACTAAAAGGTCATCCCCCTCAAAAACCACATCCTCTACCCTGTTTACCCTGTTTTCAGCCAACTGGGAGATATGGACAAGACCCTCTCTGCCCGGCATTACCTCAACAAAGCATCCAAAGTTGGTCACACGCATCACCTTACCCATATATATCTTACCCACTTCAACCTCAGCTGTAAGGTAATTAATCATCTCCAATGCCTGATTTACTGCTTCATGATTGGGTCCTGACACAACGGCTGTACCATCATCAGAGATATTAATCTTTGCTTTGGTAGCCTCAATGATTCCCTTGATCACCTTGCCCCCGGGTCCGATGACATCCCTGATTCTATGGGTCGGAATGGTTATTACCTGAATTTTTGGAGCATAGGCCGAGATCTCTTCCTTTGGACTATTGATGGTTTTCTCCATAATATCAAGGATTGCTACCCTTGCCTGTTTTGCCTGAAACAAAGACTTGGCAACTATCTCATCAGACAAGCCAAGAACCTTCATATCTACCTGAATACCTGTAATTCCTTTTCTTGTGCCGGCAACCTTAAAGTCCATATCACCAAAATTGTCTTCCATGCCGGTGATGTCTGTAAACAAGGCGTATTTTTCGCCATCTGTTACCAATCCAACGCTTATCCCTGCAACCGGAGCCGTTATTGGCACCCCTGCATCCATAAGGGCTAATGTTCCACCGCAGACAGATGCCATGGAGGTAGAGCCGTTTGATTCAAGGATATCTGAGACAATACGGACAGTATAGGGAAACTCCTCTTTTGGAGGCAATACTGGTTTAAGAGATTTTTCAGCCAATGCCCCATGACCTATTTCTCTTCGTCCTGTTCCCCGGAGTGGAAAGGCTTCTCCCACGCTAAATGGCGGAAAATTATAATGAAGCATAAACCTATTTGTTGTTTTAGCCTCAATATTATCAATCAGCTGCTCATCTTCTACTGTTCCAAGTGTAGCCACAGCTATTGTCTGTGTTTGTCCACGGGTAAATATGGTCGAGCCATGTGTTCTCGGCAGAACACCAACCTCACAGGTAATCTCTCTTAAATCCAGCAATCCGCGGCCATCAGCCCTTTTTCCATCTAAAAGAATGGACTTCCGCACAATTTCCTTTTGAACCTTTTCTACCACAGCCTTTATATCGGCAGCACTAACCTCTTCACCAAAATGAGCAATAGCATCCTTGATTACACATGTAATCGCATCACTCTTTTCTTTCTTTCCAGGAATAAATACAATTGGCTTGAGCCTCTCTGCAACAAAACCCTTTACTTTTTCTACTATCTCTGGTGCCATCTCATAAGAGGTAAATGTGGTTTTTGGCAAACCAACCTTTTTCCTTAATTCTTCCTGAAGCTCAATTAATTTTCTACAAACCTCTGCCCCTTGCAAAAGTGCCTGTATCATCACATCTTCAGGGATCTCATTCCCCTCTGCCTCAATCATAAGCGTCTTATCCTTGGAGCAGCAGACAACAACATTCAAATCTCCCTTATCCCTTTCTGCAACCGAGGGATTGACAATGAATTTACCATCAACCATCCCCATCCTTACTGCACCAATTGGAATATCAAAGGGAATATCTGAGATATAAAGGGCAGAAGAGGCCCCAACTATACCCATGATATCAGGAAGATTTTCATTGTCAGCAGAAAGAACTGTAGCAATAACCTGAACATCGTTTCGACAACCCTTGGGGAACAATGGTCTTATCGGTCTGTCAATCAAACGCCCAGAGAGGATCTCCTTGCTGGATGGTCTTCCTTCACGCTTAAAAAAACCACCAGGGATCTTACCTGTAGAATACATCCTTTCCTGAAATTCTACGGATAGAGGAAAAAAATCAATGTTTTCACGGGGCGTTGCCGAAAGTACCGTTGTAACCAATACAACAGTATCCCCATATCTAACCCAGACAGCACCATTTGCCTGTTTTGCCACCCTGCCTGTTTCCAGGGAAAGCAGCCTGCCTCCTATTTCTGTCTCTACACGAATCACTACTCCTACCTCCTTAAAATGGGGCCCACGGTTTTTATTTAATACTACACGATTCATAGTGTGAGAAGCATTTAGCTGTCAGCTTTCTTAAATCGCGAATTTTGAATCGCGAAAGAGCGAATCTGCAGAAATGGAACAGATTCACAATTCGCAATTAATAATGCCTTGCATCCCTTACTGTCGGGGACAGTGGATGGTGCTGATTACTGAACGCTTACCCAGCATAGAATGTTGGGCTGCTATAAATCCTGTAGTATTAACCGTGAACCCTTAAGCATCCTGCAATGTGTCAATTTTTCTCATCAGGGGGATAAGACAACTATCCCCCTGATGATATATTTATCAACACCACGAACAAGGGTTACTTTCTCAAGCCCAATCTCTTGATGAGGTTCTTATACCTTTCCATATCTGTTTTCATCAAATAACCCAACAAGCTTCGTCTGGTACCAACAAGCTTCAATAATCCCCTTCTTGAGTGGTGATCCTTTTTATGGGTCTTGAAATGCTCTGTCAGATAATTAATCCTGGCAGTTAAAAGGGCAATCTGGACCTCAGGAGACCCAGTATCCTTTTCGTGAAGCATATACTCTTTAATCAGGTTTTGTTTGTCTGCAGTAACTAAAGCCATCTTCATTCACCTCCTTTTCATTTTATATTTGCAGTGTGTCAGGGGTACTACCCCCTTGTCAATGCTTTTTATTGAAACGCATAACCTGTGTATTATTAAAGGTTATGCTGTTGTTTTTAATGTGTGCGCCATAATTGCTCAATAACCTGTGGATTTTGCAAGCCACGAAGGTTGAGTGGTGTCCCAGAATAACTTAAATAAGCAGGGACAAGCCCTGCAGCTACAGCCTGTCGAGGATATTTGTAGCTGCGACCCTTGTGGTCGCCTCTTGGTCGGAATTGCCACAGGATATTGAGCAGTTACTGTGCGACATTACACTCAAGCATCCTGCGGCTAATTTTCTCATCCTCTTTTAGTTGTTCAAGTAACTCTTCTATGCTATCGAATACCCTTTCATCCCTGATTCTATCAATAAAAGTTACCGAGAGCTCTTTATCATACAAATCCCCTTGAAAATCAAGCAGGTGCACCTCAATCCTTAATTCTTCTCCCCTGAATGTCGGGCAATACCCTATATTTGCCATACCATTATATTGAATATTATCCATCCACACCAAAACAGCATAAACCCCAACACACGGCAAAAGAATGTCATCCTTACATAAACAATTTGCTGTGGGATAACCTAAGATCCTGCCTCTCTTATCCCCATGGACAACAACCATCTTAATCGTATGTTTGCGTCCAAGCATATCATTTGCCTGAGCTATCTTACCCTGGGCAATGCAGTATCGGATCTTTGTGCTGCTTACTATCTCATTATTTATCCTGACCGGTGGAATAATATCTGTTTCAAAATCGCACACCTGTCCCAATTCTCTCAAGAGATCAATCCCGCCTGCCCTATCCTTGCCAAAGCTATAATCATAACCTACGCATATCTTCCTGATTCGCAACCTATCAACCAATATATTCCGAACAAACTCCTCTGCACTAATATCAGCTATCTGTCGGGTGAAATCACTGATTATCATCAAAGAAACACCCGTAGATTCAATCAACCTGATCCGCTCGCTTAATGGCAGTAAAAATGGCGGTGATTTGCTCAAAATTAACTCTTCCGGATGAGGATCAAAGGTCATGACTACACTTTCAGACCCATCTTGCGATGCACTCTCAATAATCTCATTAATAATCCTCTGATGACCAAGATGTACCCCATCAAAAATACCAATAGTTACCACACTGGACTGGCATTTTAATGCCTCTTTCGGGAGTTCATACATTACATTCATATCAGCCCTTCCGGTCGCACATGCCACAAGCAAGTGCAACACTATTTCTGTTAGATTGTCAACTGATAATTGGGGATAGCAATCTATATCGTGTCAATCTCATTTACGCAAGGAGAAGAACCACAAAGGGTGTAACTCCTTAAGACGCAACCTCTTGTCAATAGCTCTTCTCATTTGCAATTATTCCTGTTTCGCTCGCAATTCTTGGGAGATAAGGGGATAGAGAAATAGAGAGATAGGGAGATAATGGAGAAAAAAGAGATACCACCGATATTTACACCCTTTGTGATTCTTCTCTGCCAGAGGTGCTACCTCCTTCCTGTTGCACTTGCTACTGGCTAACAAGTGCTGTAATGCCTTGTAAAAGCTGAAGACTGATCGCTTATCCTCATTATTGTCTGGCTTACTCGCATTTAATATTAGGCTTATTATTGTTACGCTGCACAGACTTCAACATATTCACTGAAAAATGATGGTTCAGGCACTATCCTTCTTTCCTCCTGCAGTCACTCAAGGTGAAATTCAATTGCTTCCTGAATGAGTTTTAGTGCCTCTGTTCTTGTTTCTGCCGCAGCAACGCAACCTGGAAGATCAGGCACATATGCTCCATAACTTTTTTCACCCTTTTCTACAACAACCATATATCTCATGTTGCTCTCCTTTCTATTTCAAGCCTGCCTGTCTTAAAACACTATTAAGCGTGCCTTGCGGCATATCAACATTTAGCTTGCCTGCTACTGTCGTGTCAACTGTTAATTGTCGTATAGTTGATAGGGTGACAGAGGTGCTGCCTCCACTGTCTCTGCCACCAATAAGCGACCACAAGGGTCGCAGCTACAAAGATTCCCACACACAACAATCGATCACAATGTAGCTGCAGGGCTTGTCCCTGCTTAACGGACATCCACAAAAAGGGAGCCTCTCTGGCAGGGATGTCCCTACAAATTGTTATGCGTCAAATTAAGGTTGACACGACACTACAGTGATTGTCCCTGCTTTTATTCTATGCTTGAACTGCCGATGACTTCCTTTTGTTCTAACTAATTGCCAACTGTCGCCTTCAAGCATCTTGATGATTTCTTTGACTTTCATTTACTTGTATTTCAACCTTCTTGAGATTCGACCTCACATAAGCCTGACAATAAGATTACATAAGCGTTCAACTACAAGACTATCAAGCTATCAGCCACATTCATCCCATTCTTAAAATCATCCAACAACACAGCCCTATCTATAGAAAACTCTCCCACCCTCGTCCTTCTGAGTGAGCACATATGAGCACCAACCCCAAGTACTGCCCCAATATCAGCACACAATGTCCGTATATAGGTACCTGAAGAACAAACTACCCTAAGTATTGCCTCCTGCCTTTCCGGATCAAAAGAAAGCAGGCTTAATTCAAATATATCCACCTCTCGCGGCTGCCGTTCTACAGATTGTCCACTTCTGGCTATTTTATATAATGGCTGACCCTTATGCTTGATAGCTGAAAACATGGGGGGAATCTGGGTTATTCTGCCTCGAAATTTCGGAAGTGTTGCTATTACCGCTGCCTCTTCAATCTTTAGCCCTGTATTTTCCGTAAGCCTTTCTCCCCAGGCATCCTGAGTAGTAGTAGTAATGCCCAGCTTCATCCCGGCAATATATTCCTTTTGTGTTTCTTTCATGTCCTCAAAGAGCTGTGTTGCCTTTCCAAGAAGTATAACCAATACCCCGGTTGCCTCTGGATCCAATGTTCCGGCATGTCCAACCCTGCGTTGTCCGGCAAAACAGCGAATACGATCAACCACATCGTGCGAGGTCATTCCTGCTGGTTTATTAATAATCAATATCCCATCCATTTTTACAAGCCTTGCATTGACTAACTAAACATAACTATTCAGGTAATAAAAAGGTGATAAGGAGATGAAGGAGATAGGGAGATAATAGATTATTGGTAAATATTTGAGTATCAAGTTATCCCCAGCTGGCAGGGGTAGGGTGGTGAATATCTTATTAACATTACACAAACAAGGCAGAAACCCAATGCTTTGATCT
>JAHIZN010000450.1 GCA_018814245.1 bacterium | reverse complement strand
ATTGCGAATCTGAAGAAATAGGGCAGAATCGAGATTCTGCTCCATTCCCTTTCTGTAGATTCGCGATTCGCAATTCGCAATTCGAGATTCTGCTCCATTCCCTTTCTGTAGATTCGCGATTCGCAATTCGCAATTCGAGATTCAGAAACATGTCATTTATTTCCTCTGAATCAAGGATAGTGCCTCAGCCCTGGTTGCCCTATTATTGAATATACCCCTGACCGCAGAGGTAATTATTGAGCTGCCGGGTTTTTTCACCCCGCGCATGGTCATACACAGATGTTCTGCTTCCATAACCACAAGAACGCCCTGTGGTTTAAGTGTTTTCATCAATAAGTCTGCAATTTCTGAAACAAGCCTTTCCTGAACCTGCATTCTTTTAGAGAATATGTCAATTATTCTGGACAGCTTGGATAAGCCAATCATTCGCCCCTTATTAGGAATATAAGCAATATGTGCCTTGCCAAAGAATGGGACAAGATGATGTTCGCAAATAGAATAAAAGGTAATATCCTTGGCAATAATCATTTCATCGTATTCATCCGGCAAAAAGGGCACCATCTCCTGTACCGCATCAACATTCATCCCACTGAGTATGTCCTCATACATCTTTGCTACTCGTTTTGGGGTATCTATTAACCCGGGTCTTGAAGGGTCTTCTCCTATCCCTTCCAAAAGCATTCGGATAGCGGTTTCAATCTTGGCAGTATCCATATTTTCCCTCCGTTATAAGCAAGTACAGTTAATTATCCTTTTTATCAGCACAATTCTTGAGTAGGAGTAACTATTAATGATTAAGGCAGGGGCAAGCCCTGCAGCTACAGTGTGGTCACCTGTTGCGTATTGGATTCTTGTAGCTGCGACCTGTCAGAGGTGCTACCTTCTTGTGGTTGCCTTCTCCATTCTGGATTCTGATTTCTGAATACCTGAATAAGTACTCCTCATTTTATATTTAACTCATTGTCTCTTAATGAGCTATCATAACATAACCAGAGGAGAAAGTCAAGCAAAATAAAAAGGATTCCAGCGATTTTTGGTGAACATAAGGTGTTTTTTTTTGAGCAACTCAGGTAAACATGCTAAGTTCAAAACTTCAGAAGTTCTGAAAATATCAAAAATGTAGGAATATTATCTAAAGCAAATAAGTCCTGTTGCCGATAATAAAATGTAACTACTCAGCATATCTCTTTGAAAGCCACAGATTCACAGATTAAGGATCATTCTTTTTGGTATTAATGAGATTTTTCACCAAAATTTACAATTAATCCTAACAGATATTCCTTTTTCTGAATATTTCATAAGTTTAATCTGTGAATCTGTGGCATTTTATTTTTACTACTGAATAGTTACAATAAAATCAAGTAAAAGAAAAACTGGGGATTTATACTGTATGTGTGTCCCTTCCCCCTCCCCTTCTCTCTTTGTGTGAAAGGATGTGTAGGGGTAATGGGCTTTTTGTGTTTTTGATGATGAAAACAAGGGCTGAATATTGTCAGCTATAATTATATATCCACCCCCGCCACCTTAAAAAGTGAGGGAAATACCGCTGATATGGTATGCTAAAAATCAATTGGTGTCTTGTGAAGATGTTCGATTTTACTGATTGCTTGCAACAATTCAGATAATAATAATGGGAGTTTTGGAAAAAGATGAAGAAAATAGGGTTGTTTTTAATAATATTAATGTTGTTAAGCCTTGGGCTGATAGGAATGGCAGGGGCAGATGACGGCGGGTATGAGTACAAGGGGAGCTGGGCAGGGATAGCACCTGAGCTTGATAAACAGCTTAATAAGCCTCAGGGTGTTGCTGTAGATTGCACTAACAACTGCGTTTATGTGGCTGATACCGAAAACCATCGCGTCCGAAAGTTTACCACCACAGGCACCCGTACGATGGAATGGGGCTGTCAGGGGACACAAACAGGGCAGTTCAAGTCTCCTGAAGGGATTGCTGTGAGTGCTGACGGTTGCTTCGTCTATGTGGCTGATACCGCTAATCATCGGATACAGAAGTTCAGCAGCAGTGGGGTGTTTGTCCTGTCATGGGGTGGGCAGGGAACTGCTGACGGTAAGTTTGGCTCGCCAACTGGTATCTGTGTTGATACTCTGGGATGCGTTTATGTAGCGGATACTGAGAATAATCGCGTCCAGAAGTTTAGCAATGCAGGGGTATTTGTAACTAAGTGGACAGGTGAAACGCCAAAACCTGAGGGAGTAGGAATAGGCACTTCAGGGGATATTTTTGTAGCTAGCAAATATAGCATTAACAGATTTCCTAATACAAGTGGTAATCCTTTCTCCACAGGAGGGTGGGATCTCTCTTCCTCTCAAGGAATTGCCGTTGACTCCTCCGGCAATGTCTATATTGTTGATACAGCAGGCAACACTGTCAAAAAATACACCGACACCGGCACATTAATCTGGACAGCCACCTCAACTACCTTCGGCTCTCCTTCAGGCATAGCCGTAAACGGCAGCTATGTTTACATAGCAGACACAAACAACAGCCAGATCCAAAGGCTTACGATTGAGGGTGGTACATGTACAGATAAATGGGGCAGCAGCGGCTCTTCCACCGGCATTCTTAATTTTGCTCAGGCAATGGCCATGGATGCAAATGGAAATATTTTCGTAGCTGATACTCTCAATCACTGTATCCAAAAATTTGATCAACTGGCAGGCACCTTTACCCTTAAATGGGGTGGATTCGGCAGCTCTACCGGGATGTTTAATTCTCCTCAAGGCATAGCCATTGACAAAACTCACGGCTGGATTTATATTTCTGACACTGGCAATAAACGGATTCAGAAGTTTGATTTGGCCGGGAATTTCATTAAATCATGGACAAACTCATTGCAATCCTCGCAAGGGATTGTTGTTGACTCTTCTGGTAATGTTTATGTGGTTGATGCCGGGATAGGTGCTGCTGGCTTTCCTAAGGTTGAAAAGTTTGATTCTGATGGAAACTATCTGGCTGATGGATCATGGGGCAGTCGTGGGGCTGATCCGGGTAATTTTATTTCTCCTCAAGGTATTGCCATAGATTCCTTGGGTTGTATTTATGTGACGGATCCCGGGGTTAATCGTGTCCAAAAATTCACCCCATCCGGCAGCTATACGATAGGCTGGGGAGCTAATGGCACAGCCACAGGCATGTTTGATTCCCCCCAAGGCATAGCCATTGATTCCTGGAATTATGTTTTCGTAGTTGATTCCAATAATTGTCGCATCCAGAAGTTTAATTCCGAGGGCAAGTTTATCACCACATGGGGCAGGGAGGGGACAGAAACCGGACAGTTCAGCTTTCCACAAGGGATTATGGTTGGCACGGATAATGCAATTTTCGTATTGGATGCAGGCAACCATCGAATCCAGAAATTCACAGCCACCCTATTTTCTGTAACCAATATTACCCCTCCTGAAGCTCCAAATAATGCTACGGTTAGCGTTACCGTAGCTGGTACAGGATTTCTTGGCCAGGCTACAGTCAAGTTAGTTAAATCAGGCTATGCTGACATCATTGGAACAGACACCATGGTTACTAATAGTAGCACCATTACCTGCACCTTTGATCTGCAAGGAAAGCAGTTTGGTACATGGAGCGTGGTGGTTTATAATCCTAATGGACATCTGGCAATAGCTACCCTGACAACAGCCTTTACAATCAATGATCCTGATCCGCCAACCATTGGCACCTGTACCACTGTTGATACAGATGGTGATGGATTTATCGATGCAATTGATGTGGCTTTTTCAGAGGCAATCAATTATTCTACGGTTCAGTTTGGCGATTTCAGGGTAGACACCCTCATCTGTGGAAGCTGGACAACATTGGGGACACAGAATGATAGCTGCCTCCGCCTCTTCTTTCAAGATGGCACACTAACCACCGCAGCTACACCTACACTGAATTACACCCCTGGCAGCTTAACCGACCTCTCAGATAATAAATTGGCTACTACCACAGCAACAACAATTGATAAGGCATCGCCATCCTTAAGGTTGAACTATCCATCTGTCAATGGGTTTGATAATCAGGACATCCGTGTTGAATACTTTCTTTCTGAGGCAGCAGCCGCGATTACCCTGAGATTTACCAATGCAATAACCACCTTTGTTACTGCCGTGGGCAGCCTGTCTGCCTCGGCCGGAACGCGAACAGCAACCATTTTGGGAACTGATTTGAATCTGACCAATGGCACTTACAGCGTAAGCCTGACCGCCGCTGATCTGGCAGGGAATTTGGCTACATCTACGCCCAATCTTAACTGGACATATGATATTGGCACACCAATCTTGCAATTAATCAA
Organism: bacterium; assembly: GCA_018814245.1. GTDB lineage: Bacteria > UBA9089 > CG2-30-40-21 > CG2-30-40-21 > CG2-30-40-21 > CG2-30-40-21. Next base: position 15,157 of record JAHIZN010000450.1, on the reverse strand, counting down.
ACCAAATACTGCTGGGAGTGATAATCAGGAGATAGAGGTATCATACCTGCTCTCTGAGGATGTGGCTGCATCAAGCCTGCGGATTATCTTCCAAAATAATATGGGAGCAGCTACTTCTACTAATTTTGGCAGCTTCACACAAGGTAGTAAACAAGCTACGCATACTATTACAATAAAAGGAAATGACCTTGGCTTGCAGGATGGAGCTACCTATACGGTTACCCTGATAGCCGATGATTTGGCTGGTAATCACGGAACGGCTACCCCTTCAACCAACTGGGAGTACAGAACAACACCACCGTCAGCGAATCTTATTGCCCCGAAATCTGATGCCTATGGGAGTCAGACGATCAGGGTAGAATATACCCTGATGCAGGATGTGGACACGATAAAGCTTGTTTTTCAACATACTGGTGGTGAAAATGATCCCAAGAAGACATGGGAGGCTGACTCTATCCTTCCAGAAACTGCCGGCAGCTACAATGTTATGATAGATGGAGGAGATCTGTACAGCGATGGCGGAATAACCGACACTGATTATCTGGTAAATGGTGCTATTTATAGTGTCTGGTTAAAGATGGTGGATACGGCCGGCAACACAGGTACCTCTAACACCAATACTAATTGGACATATGATACTACAAAGCCAAGTATTACCATGAGCAAGCCCGCGCAAGATGGGTTTGATAATCAAACCATTGCTGTTGAATATACCCTTTCGGAGCCATCTACGGTTACCATGCTATTTATTGGCACCAGCACGGTTCATACCGTGACCACCACACTTTCTGCAAAGGGGACTACCCTTGGTACATCCTCGATAACCCCTGCCTTGCCTGATGGGGTAGCTACATTTACGGTTAAGCTGATAGCATGGGATAGGGCAGGTAATGAGGCAGAGCCTGCTGTTTCGTCTAACTGGACATATGATACAGTGATTGATGCCCCAATTCTTACCCTTGCTAATGGGGACACATATACCACCTCTCGAGAGATTTCTGTTTCGGTTGGAAACGATACCCCGAATGTAGTAAGGTGGATCATTGGTGAAGACATAATAGCACGGCCAGATGAAACAGATTCAAGATGGACAGAGAGCGAACCAAACGATTTTAATCTGAGTTCAGGGGATGGGAAAAAAACCGTGTATATTTGGATAAAGGATAGGGCTGGCAATGTAAACCCGACAAAGGTATCTGATGATATTATCCTGGATCAAAATATGCCCACAATTGTCTTGAGTCAGCCAGCGGCAAATACGGCTAACAATGGCAGTATTACCGTAACCTACCTGCTTTCTGAAGAGCTGGCTACTACTACCCTGAAGCTTGTGTTTGGCACTAAATCTGTTGCGGCCACAGCATTCACCGGAAATCAGGGGACAAATACTGTGAGGCTGGACATCTCTACTCTTGGGCTTATGGATTGGGCAACCTATACCCTGACCCTTACTGGCTGCGACCTGTCGGGTAACCAGGGGACATCCAACAGCCAGACCAACTGGCGATATGACATCACCTCGCCTACCATTGGGATCATTAAGCCAGCCCAGGGTATGGCTGATAATCAGAGCATCGCCGTAGAATATGTGCTGTCCGAAGATATTAACCCCTCCAGTCTGAAGATTTCATTTGCCTGCGGTACATTTACGGCAACAGCTGCAAGTATTGGGACAGCCACAAAGGGTACATGGACAACAACCATTTTTGGAAATCAATTAGGGCTTGTAGACGGCAGCTATACAGTAACCCTGAGTGCCACAGATATTGCCGGTAATCCGGCAACACCTGCGGCTGTTTCCAACTGGATATATGATACACAGATAGGCAGTATCACGCTATCCCTTCCATCTGGAAGCTATACCAATCAGGCTGTCATTACTGTTCAAATAGGCACGCTTACCCCGCAGGAATTGGGTACCGTAAGCTATCTATTGAGTGAATCATCTTCGAGTATGCCGTCAGAGGCAGACAGCAGTTGGACCACAACCAAACCTGCTGCTTATACGCTGTCTGCTGGTGATGGTGTCAAAACATTGTACCTGTGGGTCAAGGATTATGCCGGCAATGTTACTCAATTCCCGGCAACAACAAGCATTATGCTGGATACTACACGACCAGTTATCACCCTGAACAAACCAGTTGCCAATGGCTTTGGTAATGGAACTATTACCCTGAGCTATTTTCTGTTTGAGGATGTTAAGCCTGCAAGCCTGTTGCTTACATTTGTTGGAACAGAAACTTTCACCATGACATCTTCTTTATGGAGTGGCACAAGCGGTACGCACGAGTTGCTACTAAACATTGCAAGTATTCTATACGAGGGCACTTACACAGTATACCTGTCAGTAGAGGATATGGCTGGTAATACCAATACCTCAAATATTGTGGGCACATGGACATATGATATTACCAAGCCAACAGGAACACTCTCCATGCCGGCATCAAACGGTATTGATGACCAGAATATTGCTCTGCGATACACCCTTTCAGAGGATGCATCAAGTGTTAAGCTTAAATTTACACAAGTATCAGGTACATCAGATGGATCTTCCCCGCATGTGGTAAGTGCCCGATTAACTGCTAATAAGGGAGATAGCGGCACAATTACTTTAAGTGGCAGCGATCTGAATAATGATCAAGCCACAACATCCAATGATATTTTGCAGTCAAATGCTGTGTACGAGATTTATTTAGAGATTGTTGACAGGGCAGGGAATGCAGGCTCATCCTCTGTAAATACCAACTGGACATATGATTCACAAGCACCTGTGATTAAGCTGACAAAACCATCAACCAGTGGATTTGATAATGATAACATTGCTGTGGATTATAACCTTTCTGAACCAGTATCAATCATAAGCCTTATCTTTGAGGGACCCTCAACCGTTACCGTACCATCCGGCAGTTTAACGATTACAAATGGTGACAATCGCCTTATTCTTTATGGGACTGCCCTTGGACTACAAAAGGGCACATATTCTGTCAGGATGGAGGCAGAGGATATGGCCGGCAACAAGGGTGTATCCGGTATTAGTACCAATTGGATATATGACAACACCATCGCTACACCAACGATTCGTCTGGCTGAAGGGGCAACCTACACCAAAACAGCATTGGTTAAGATGGAGATTACAGAAGATCCCGATGTGGTTACATGGTATGACAGCGAGACACAGAAAAACACACCTATTGAGGAGAGTGGTTATTGGAACAGCAAGCCTTCATCCTTTGTACTGAATTCTAAGGATGATGGCACAAAGACCGTGTATGTTTGGGTCAAGGATAGGGCAGGAAATATCAATGGGGGAACAGATACGATCATTCTTGACACCAAGCCTCCTGTGGTTACCCTGATTAAGCCGGCACAAAATGGCATGGATAATGGCGATATAGCGGTGAATTATACGGTTAGTGAAAGCGAGGGCATTGCCTCAGTAACACTTACCTTTACCTGGACAGGCGGAATATATGATTGTAATCATGTGGTGGATGTAACATCAACCACCACAACTACCCTGTCAGGGAATGGATTTCATGGCAAAACAGGTACAGAATCCTTGATTAATGGGGCAATATATACGGTTTCCCTGCAAGCAGTGGATTTAGCAGGAAATATAAGCATACCTGCTTCTAATATCAATTGGAGATATGACACGATTCCTCCAGTGGTAACGCTTAATAAGCCTGAAACAAATGGTGTTGATAATCAAAGTGCGGCAATTAATTATATCCTTTCTGAAGCCATTGATCCAACTACCATAAGGCTGATATTTACCTCAGGCACAACCATACACACGGTTACCAGCAGGTTTTTTACGGGCAATATGGATAATAATGCAGTAATGCTTGACGGGAAGGCATTATCATTAGAGGGTACAGATACAACATGTAGCCTATTAAATGGGGCAACATATACAGTGGGCATGAGCTGTGCTGATTGGGCAGGGAATGCTGCTCAATCAGGTCTTGCAGCCAACTGGACATATGATGACCAGATTGCTGCCCCAACCTGTAAGGTTTATGACCAGAATAGCGGGGATGCAAATATTGCGGTATCGGCTGTGGTCAGGGTAGAGATTGAGGCAGCAACAGAGACCGTCTGCTACCTGTTGAGTGAGGTACAGACCACTCAACCAGCAGAGAATGCCTCAGAATGGCTTTCAATAAAGCCAACCGCTTTTCAGCTTAGCGTGGGCAATGGGACAAAAACCATATACCTGTGGGTCAAGGATAGGGCTGGAAATATCAGCAGTCCGGCAACCGCAAGCATTAAATTAGATACAACCAGGGATGTTACCTTGCCAGTCATCAGCCTTATCTCACCGTCATCAAGTGGGGTAGATAATGGCAGCATTACCGTGAGCTACAGCCTTTCTGAGCCGTGCACCTCAATTGATGCCATGCTTGTATTTGGTACGCACACAGGGACAGTAACAAACCTTACCGGCAATTATGGGGCAAATAGTGTGGTAATTGACGGCAGCCTTTTTGGGCTGGTAAATGGGCAAACATATACTGTCACCCTGAGTATGGTTGACTTTGCCGGGAACAGGGGAACATCAACACCAGCGGTTACTAATTGGCTGTATGATACACAGATTGATTTGCCCTCATTTTATCTGAGGGACAGGTTGACACAAAGCGTTGTCTACACTAATTCAGCCATGGTTGATGTGGTTATTGGCAGCTCTTCATCAGATGTGATAAAATGGATAATCAGCGAGGAGCATAGCAGCAGCCCTGCAGAGGATTCAGGGTTATGGAATAGTAAGCCTCTAGTGTTTTCCTTGAGCTTGGGGGATGGGAACAAGACCGTGTACCTGTGGTGTAAAGACATGGCAGGAAATATCAGCGGTACTGCTTCAGTCATTACCATGGACACCACCAAACCCATCATCACCCTGAATTCGCCAGCATCAAGCGGGATTGGTAATGGGAGTATAACCCTTAACTACAGCCTTTCTGAAAATATAGGCAGCGGTACGCTGGTTTTAAGCTTTATCCGTACTGGCGGTGCAACAGATACACCGCATACCTGTACGATTGGAAATACTGCTGCGGGCAGTTATGAGATGGTGCTTTCCGGATCATCCCTGAACCTGAAGAATGGGGCTGTTTATGCAGTCAGGCTTGAGGGGTGCGATCTGGCGGGCAATTCAGGACAGGGCACAAGTATCAACTGGCAGTACGATATATCCATCGCCACACCAACAATTACCCTGAATCAAGGTGCAAGCCACACAAAGGCTGCAACCGTTGCTGTGAGCGTGGGTAATGATGTTGAGGCAATCGGATGGCTGATAGGGACAATGAGCGGCAAGCCTGATGAGAATGATCCGCGGTGGCTGGTTGAGAAGCCGGCGAGCCTTGATCTTGGGCCGGGTGAGGGCACCAGAAGCGTGTACCTCTGGACAAGGGATGCGGTTGGCAATGTAAGCGGGACAGCCACAGCAGGCATTGTGCTGGATACAATATCGGCGACCATTGTCCTTACCATGCCGTCTGTGGGCAATCAAAGCATTGTTGCAACCTACAGCCTGTCTGAGGATGTGGCAACGGCAACGATCAGCTTTGCCGGTAACGGGCAGGTTGTGGGTACAAGCCTGACCAACCTTGCCTGCGGTACACACACGCAAGGGCTGTTGCTTGAATTGACAGATGGAAGCTACACCGTGTTCATTACGGCAGTGGATTATGCCGGCAATTCCTGCGTGAGTAACAGCAGCAGCTGGCAATACGACACCATTGCCCCAACCATTATCCTGAACAAGCCTGCCTCAAATGGTGTTGACAATCATAGCATTGCTGTTAGCGGCACGGCTTCTGAGCAGCTATCAAGCATGATGCTGGTATTTTGTTCCGGCGGGGTGCAGGTGCATACAATTACCTGTGGTGTTGGGACTAGTACAATTGATGACAGCGGACTGACACAGAACGCAACATACACGGTGCAGATTATAGGGACAGATACTGCCGGGAATGTGGGCAGCTCTAATGTGGTGAGTAATTGGCGATACGATGATGAGATTAATACACCAACACTAACAATTGGCAGCGTTACAGATTCAGCGGTGATTAGTGTGGTGATTGAGTCAGCAACAGATACAGTGGGCTGGATATTGAGTGAGACGCAAACTACCACGCCGGATGAGGATTCCAGCCAGTGGGTATCAGCAAAGCCTGCTGCCTTCCAGCTTAGTGCCGGCAATAACATGAAAACTGTGTGGCTCTGGGTCAAGGATAGGGCAGGGAATGTCAGCCAGCCCGGAACAGCAAGTATCAGGCTGGATAATACGCTGGATCATACACCACCAATTGTCACACTGATCACCCCGTCCACAGATGGGGTGGATAACAGTAGCATCAGGGTTATCTACTATTTGTCAGAGCCGTGTCAGGGTGCAATACTTACCTTTGGCACAATTACTGTACCAGCAGGCAGCCTGAGCGGGCAGTATGGAACAAACACCATCACCCTTGATGGCTCAAGCCTTGGCTTGAACAATGGGCAAACCTACACCGTACTCTTAAGCGTGTCAGATATGAATAATAATCGGGCAACATCAACCAACACCAACTGGACATACGATACAGAGATTGCGTCTGCGTCATTTTATTTGATGGATAAGATTACCGGGAGCAAGGTTTACACACATCGTACATGGGTTGATGTCAGCGTCAGAGAGCATTTAGAAGCAACAGGCTGGTTAATCAGTGAGACACTCGGTACACCTACAGAAGAAGCGGTGATAAATTCCAGGCCTCTTGAGTTTACCCTGAGCTCTGTGGATGGCACAAAGACCGTGTACCTCTGGGCAAAGGACAGGGCAGGGAATGTCAGCCCAGCGGCAACAGCAAGCATTATCCTAAGCTCAACCATGGATACAATCCCGCCAACGGTCAATCTCATCTCCCCTGCGGCAGGTGGTGTTGACACTGAAAGCATTTGGTTAAATTACACCATTTCAGAGGATGTGTCAATAATGACCTTGACATTTATCCGCACAGGAGGTATGGCTGATGGATCGCATTCCTGCCTGCTTGGTACGGCATGTCTCTTGGCGGGACAGCATGATCTAATGGTTTCAGGCAAAGGGATGGGGTTGCAGAATGGTGCCATCTACAGTGTCAATCTGAAGGCAACGGATGCGTATGGAAATTTGGGACAGGCGTCAAACTCCAACTGGCAGTATGATACGCTTATTGCCACACCTACACTTACTCTGAGTCAGGGGGCAAGCTGCACCAAGACATCATTGGTGAGTGTAATCGTGAATAATGATGTTGAGGCAATCGGCTGGCTGATAGGAACAACAACTGGCAAGCCTGATGCAGAAGACTTGCGATGGATAGATGAGGAGCCTGTTGCCTTTGATCTTGGATCCGTTCAAGGCACAAGGAGCGTGTACCTCTGGACAAGGGATGCGGTGGGCAATGTAAGCGGGACAGCCACAGCAAGCATTGTGCTGGATACCATCCCGGCAGCCATGACCCTGACCATGCTGCCTGTGAGCAATCAAAGCATTGATGTATATTATCAAACCTCTGAACCAGCGGCAGCGGCAACATTGACCTTCCTTAGCCCGAATGATGCCAACTCCCCGCACACGGTTTTGGTGTCTGGCGTGAGCGGCAGTATTACCTTGAACGGTGCTGACTTAAGCAGCGACGGGCAGAGGACAATGTACGATTATCTAAGGGATGGGGCAACATACACCGTAACCCTTGCGGTTTGTGATCTGGCAGGCAATACCTCAAGCACAAGCATTATATCATGGGAATACGACAACTCTGTTCTCACGCCCCAACTCACACTTGGGACATACACGGCAACACAAACGATTACTGTGAATATTAGCGATGATACAGATGTAACCGGCTATTTTGTGAGCGAGACACAGACAACCCAGCCATTACCTACAGATAGCTGGCTGTCAGCAAAGCCGTCCACGATTACCTTGAGCAGTGGCGATGGTGTCAAGCATATTTTCGTCTGGGTAAGGGATAGCGTTGGCAATATCTGCCCATCACCGTGCCAGGGCACAATCACCATGGACACCACCAAGCCGCAGATTAACCTGCTAAAGCCTGAGGCTAATCACACAGACAATCAATTGGTGGTATCGTACAGCCTTTCTGAGGATGTGGCTACAGATACACTGACGCTGATATTTTCCGGAGCCACTGTAACCACAGGGTTATCACCAAGGGCAGGCACGCATACACTCATCCCTGCATTGACGCTGCCTGATGGGACATACACAGTCAGCCTGTCTGCCTCGGACATTGCCGGGAACACAGGCATAACAGATACACATGCTAACTGGCGATATGATACAAGCGTTGGCACAGCCGGTTTAATCTTAAGGGATCAAACCACCAACAGCAGCACCTACACCACCTCACCTGTGGTGAGGGTGGAGGTATCAACAGAGGGTGCTATTTGGTGGTTGTTGAGTGAGATGCAGACAAGCAAGCCAAAGACAGATGATACCAGCTGGCGGGACACCCTGCCAACCATGTTTACATTAAGCAGTGGTGACGGCACAAAAACCGTGTACCTGTGGATGAGGGATGAGTTTGGCAATATCTCTAATCGTCCGGTAACAGCAAGGATCATGCTCTCCACCTATTCGGATCATCAGCCTCCAAGTATTACCCTGAAATACCCGGCAAGCGGCGGGACAGATAATCAGGATATACTTGTTGAATATTATCTCTCGGAGCAGGCATTGTCGGAAAGTATGCGGCTCGTGTTTGGCAGCATAACCATAACCGCTGGTTTAACAGCGAATAATGGTCAAAACAGCATAACCATTGATGGAAGCAAGTGGGGTCTTGTACAGGGAAGCACATATGCTGTAAGCCTTTATGCCTCAGACTATGCCGGAAATGCAGCTTCTGTAACCAATACCAACTGGGTGTATGATACGGTTGTGGGCACACCATCCATAACATTAAATGGCGGGCAGGAATACACCTCCTCAAATATTGCAGCAGTTAACGCTGCCTGTGATCCGGATGTGGTATCTTCTATCATCAGCGAGACGCAGAAGACAAAGCCCTCCTTGCTTAGCGACAAATGGGAGGCAGCTACACCAACCGCATTTGCCTTAAGCTCAAGCGATGGCACAAAGACCGTGTACCTGTGGGTTATGGACAGGGCAGGCAATATCAATGGCAGCAGTCAGAGCCTCGTGCTTGATACAATCTGTCCAGCAATGGTGTTAAATTTACCTGTCAGCAATGGCTTTGGTAACGGCAGTATGACTCTTGGGTATTATCTGTCAGAGGATGCGGCAAGTATAAGCGTTACCCTTGTCCGTACAGGCGGCAAGGAGGATGGGACGATACGAGGAACAACGACCCTGCCAACAACCCGCGGCGATAATAGTGTGGTGTTAAATGGCAAGAGCCTTGGGCTTACGGACGGGGCAAGCTACCTGATAACTATCAAGGCGTGTGATATGGCAGGAAATGCGAGCTTCCCTGCCTCTGCTGCCAACTGGACATATGATACTACCCCGCCAGAGCTGCGGCTTGTTTACCCATCTAATAATGGGGAGGTAGCACCTCTGGCAGCTGATAATCAGGATATCTGGGTTGAATACTGGCTTTCTGAGGATATACAACCCGGATCAATCAAGCTTTTGTTTGGGACAATTACCATAAGCAATGGTTTAAGCCCAAAGGCTGGCAAGCAGACACTTGAATTGAACAATCCCGGTCTTACGGACGGGGCAACCTATACGGTCAGGCTTGAGGCAATGGATTTGGCTGGAAATTCAGCCTCCGCAGTCAGCTCGAATTGGAAATATGATGTGAGCATTGGCACGCCAAGCCTTTCGCTTGGGGGCACATTTACTACGACTCAGGTAGTAAGTGTAGATATTGGGACAGATACAGATGTTGCCAGATGGTTGTTGAGTGAAAGTCAGACCACATCGCCAGAGTCAAATGATTCGCGATGGTTGTCATCAAAGCCATCTGCATTTTATTTAAGTAATGGCAGCGGCGTGAAGAATGTTTATCTCTGGGTCAGGGATATAGCAGGCAATATGAGCCATTGTATGAAGAGCATATCCATAGACACAGAGCCGCCGCTTATTACCTTAAGTCAGCCGGCAGCCGATGGCTTTTGCGGGACACAGACGATATTGGTTTCATACAGCCTTTCTGAGGATGTTGCCTCAGGCACGCTTCGATTAAGCTTTATTCGGAGCGGCGGCAGTTATGATGGGTATTCGCCTCATCGAATTGTATTGACTGATACCTCAAAGGGTGATCATTCTTTTGTAAATAAATATCCATTGGTGGATGGTGCTATCTATACCGTAAGCCTTGAGGGTGAGGATATTGCCGGGAACAGGGCTATGATGCCAGCAAATATTAACTGGACATACGACCTAACTATCCCGATAATTACCCTGCTCAAGCCGTCAAATAATGGTTGTGATAATCATGACCTTGAGGTTGTTTATGTGCTTTCTGAAAATGTTAAGCCAGACAGCGTGAAGCTTATGTTTGATGACAAGAAAGCAACGGCTGCCCTGCCCTATGCCAGGGGTACGAACACAGCTAATATCAACATTGCCGGGCTTAGCCTGACCCATGGACAAACATATGCCGTGACCATGCAGGCAGAGGACATGGCTGGCAATCTCTCTGCAACAGTAACAAAAACCAACTGGACTTATGATGATTATATCGGCACACCAAGCATGGTGATGGCCACATCAACCGCATCGCGATTGGTTAATGTTAAGATAGTTGATGATGATGCAGTGGCCTGGCTCCTTGGCGAGGGTAAAAACGCCCAGTCAACAGACTGGAGGAGTACCAGACCAACTGCAGTTTATCTCAGTAGTGCGGAGGCGGGTGTAAAACAGGTAGATCTTTGGGTCAGGGATGAAGCAGGAAATATCAATCACACTGCAGCAACCATTACTCTAACAACATCTACCTCTGCACAACTGGGGATTTCTATCCAATCACCCGGATCTGGTGATGCAGCAAGTCAGACCATTCGTCTCCGATATACCCTTGAGCAGCCGGTTGATCCTGATTCCCTGAGGTTAGTGTTTACTTATTCTGCAGGCATTAATGACCCAAATTCACCACACACGGTTACAAATGGGCTTGTAGCGTCTGGGGGTGTGCATGATGTCGAGATACAGGGATATGACCTGAATAATGATGGAAACCAGACCACCTATGACCAATTGGTTGATGGTGCGGTATATAGCCTGAGGATAGAGGCAACTGCCGGGACATCAAATGCGGCTGCCCAGATAAACAATCTGAGATATGACATTTCTCCGCCGATGATAAGCCTTATCTCGCCGTCAACAGGTGGCTATGGCAATGCAACCATTACGGTTCGCTATCAGGCATCTGAGCCGTTGGCAGAAAATAGCCTTCAGCTTGTGTTTTATGGTGGGCAAGGGGCACAGACCGCAACAACGCTATTGTCTCCGCAGGGTGATTCGTATATCAAGGGCAATGATCTGAACAATGCTGGCGATACATTGATTAATGGGGCAACCTATACAATCTGCATTCAGGCAAGCGATCTGGCAGGAAACAAGGCTGCCCCTGTATATGCTAATAACTGGAAATATGATACCACCATTGGTACACCAAGCCTTTCCCTGTCCAAGTGTGCAGCATACACCAATTCGAGTGTTGTTACGGTAGATGCAGGAAATGATCCTGATGTGGCAAAATGGCTGCTAAGCGAGACACAAAAGATAATGCCAGCCATTGATAATCCCTTGTGGACAAACATGCCCACGGCATATTCCTTAAGTGCTGGCGAGGGGATAAAGGAATGCTGGCTCTGGGTTCAGGATAGGGCAGGCAATATCAATACAAGCCCGGCAAATGCCTCTATTATCATGGATACCATATCACCACAGATTACCCTGAACTCACCGGCAGCAAATGGGGCAGGCAAGGGTACGATTACAGTTAGTTATTGCCTTTCAGAGAAAGCAGCCAGGGGCACGCTCACATTTGAGCCAAGCGGCGGGGGATCTGATACTACACATGAGGTAACGGAATTGACCCTGTATCGCGGTGAAAATATGGTGAAGCTAAATGGGGCAAGTGTGGGGCTGAAGAATGGCACCATATACACGGTTTCCTTAGATGCAATTGATTTTGCCGGCAATATCGGGATTGCAGCTGTAAACCATAACTGGAAGTATGACACATTCATCGTAACGCCAACCCTGCTTTTGAGGGATCATCTGACTAATGGCACGCAGTGTACCGGTGCGAGGCTGATCAGGGTTGAGATTGGCGGGGATAGTGAGGATGTTAAATGGTTGATAAATGAGGATGCTGATGCAGTAAAGAATAAGGATTTATGGCAGCAGGACAAGCCAGCTTACCTTACCCTTGGAACAACAAGCGGAACACACACCGTGTACCTTTGGATGAGGGACAGGGCAGGCAATATCTCGGATGTAGTTTCTGCCGCTATCAGCCTTGATATGGAGACACCATCATCACCCGGAACGCCTACGGCTGCTGGGCAGTTTTTTTCCGGCGGCACATATACCATAAACTGGGGTATATCATCAGCCGCATCAGGGATTGAGGAGTATGAGTTACAGGAATATACAGGCAGCAGGACACCTAATGCAGATGCTTGGAACAGGAGGGCAATCACTTGTGGAACATCAGCCACCACCTTTAGTTTCGATGGCAAAAAGCATGGTGACAGCCTCTGGTATCGGGTCAGGGCAAGGAATAATGTGGGGGGCTGGAGCAATTATTCAGGTGTATCTGAGGAAATAATCATTGCCGAGTTGTTTAAGCCAAATGCAACTGTATCGTGCTCAAGTACAGATGGAACAGCATCGATTACTATTCCGCCGGGTGTGCTTACTGTTGACACATACCTTATTATTGGACGCGACCCATTAAATAATCCGAGGGCGGTAAATCCTGATGTAATTCGTAGTGCCAATAACAAGGATGATATTGATCTGTCATGGGATCGGGTTGATGATACCATGACCGAGGTTAATGCCTATCCCACCATTACCGGTAAAAGGACGATATGTCTCCATTATCCGGATGTTAATCAGGATGGGTTTGTGGACAATGTTCCGTATCAACTTGATGAGTTTACCCTGAAGGTGTGTTATCTGGATGAGATAACACAACAGTGGAAAGAAGTAGAGGGATCAACGGTTGATCCAATAGCCAATACAGTAAGTGCCCAGACAGAGCATTTTTCTACCTTTGTACTGCGCGGCATTCCACTCAGGCCAGCAGCGGTTCTTGGCAGTGTCAGGGTTTATCCAAACCCATACAAGCCCAACAGCAATCCATTGCATAACACAGGGATTCACTTTGGCGGCACAGCTGCCCCGTATGAGGAAAGGTTGACCGAGAATGTTACGATTAAAATATTTACCGTTACCGGAGAATTGGTCAGGGTAATAGAGGGCAAGACTACTGGCGAGTATATCTGGTATGCTAAAAATGACGACGGTGATGAGGTTTCAACCGGTGTGTATATCTATCAGATAACAAACCAGCAGGCAGGGAATAGCTTTGGCAAGGTGGCGATAGTACGATAAAAATTAAAAATTATGAATTATGAATTAAAAATGAGGGAAATATCAGAAGTAGGGGCAACCCCCCGTGCCTGCCCAATGTGTGTAGGGGCAGGGTGACCAGAGGTGCTGTCTCCTTGTCCCTGTCTCACGCAGATATCGCTGATTACGCAGATAATGAAAAGGGCATAGGGTGACAGAGGTGCTACCCCCTTGTCCTTGTCCGAGATTGTCCGACACCCGTCCGACACAGGGCAGAGAACATAACAAAACAGGAGGCAAATAATGACAATCGCAATTCACAAACACAATGACATGGCGGCAAGGATAATTGCAATACTGGCACTAATATTTATTGTTTCCATGCTGTTAGTTTCAATCCTTACCACCACAGCAGCGGCTGGCGGTGTAGCTACAAAGAGCGGACAGTTCTTAAAGATTGGTGCCGGGGCAAGGGCAATGGCAATGGGTGGGGCACAGGTAGCATTAGCAGACGATGCCTATGCCTTATACTGGAATCCGGCCGGGCTATCCAATATTAAACGGCGAGAGGCAATATTTAGCTACATGTTTCATGTTCAGGACATGAAGATGGGGTACATGGGGATTATTACCCCCCGCAAGAAAGGGGTAATGGGTACCAGCATCAGCTACCTTACCCATGATGATATTCCCGGCTACGACCATGCTGCCAAATCTACCGGCTCATTTGAGGCAGGTGATGTAGCCATAGATGTATCTTATGGACAGAAGATAGGGAAGAAATACTCTGCTGGTGGGAATATCAAGATTGTTTCTGAGAGGATTGATAGTAATCAGGGTATTGGCATTGGGCTTGACCTTGGCGGAATGTTCCGGATGAATAAGTACACCAGTATGGGGGCAGTGCTGAGAAATGTTACGCTAAAGGGACTGCAGCTTGACAAGAAAAAAGAAATCCTCCCCACAACCCTGACCGTAGGGGTTGCCTGTCAGGTACCAGAGATAGATTTGAACCTTGCCTGCGATGCCACTATTCCATCTGATAACAATGCCTTTCTCAATTGTGGTGTAGAGTACTCCTATCAACACAACCTAACTGCCAGGCTTGGGGTTAGGGGTGGTCCTGCCAATGATTCTGCCTTTACTGCCGGGTTTGGGTATGGCTTTGGGCTGTTCAGCCTTGATTACGCCATGGAACCCTTTGGAGATCTGGGCAGTTCCCATCATGTTTCGGTGCAGTATCGGTTTTAAGTCAGCAACTCTCATTTTGAAATGTGTAGGAAAAGAGAAATGGAGAAAAGGGACAAACTATCGAGTTAAAATATTATTTAGTAATTCCATGAGCTTTCTTCCAGTCATTATAAAGGGTAGGGGCAGCAAGGATAATTAAAAAGAGTACAACCATTCCAACGAATAGATACATCCCCATCATGATAAATCACCCCCTTCTCGTAATATTAATGTAACTATTCAGGCATACAGAATTCAGGAGTCAGAATACAGAATGAAGACGGCGACCACAAGAGGAGAGCACCTCTGGCAGGTCGCAGCTACAAGTTTCTCACGAATAGCTGTAGCTGCAGGGCTTGTCCCTGCCATAAT
>JAHIZN010000447.1 GCA_018814245.1 bacterium | reverse complement strand
TTTGCCGGATGCAGATTTTAAGTTTTATCTTGATGCTACACTTCAGGAAAGGGCTCAAAGAAGATACAAGGAATTAAAAAGAAAGGATACGAATGTTGAGTTATATAAGATACAATTAGAGATAAACAAGAGGGATAAACAGGATAGTTCAAGAAAGATAGCACCCCTTATTATAGATCCCTGTGCAACCTATATTGATACCACTGTCTTAACATTAAAAGAGGTCATATCCCTGATAATAAGAAAGATTAATTCTATCTTAAGAATGGATAGCATGTTATTCTTTAATAGCAGTAACTTTTTTTATTATATTGTATGTTTTGTATTAAGATTTGGTTATGCTAAGTATTTGGGCTTTAATATTCAGGGATTAGAAAATATTCCGTCAACTGGCGGTGTATTGCTGGTCTGTAACCATTTGAGTTATCTTGATCCTCCTGCAGTGGCTGTCAGCCTTCCGAGGCAGGCAGCATTTATTGCCAGGTCAAGTCTTTTTAAGCTTCCATTATTGGGCTGGTTATTAAAAAGATTAAATGCCTATCCCATTAATCGGGAAGGAGTAGATCGTGATGCGTTTAAGAGGGTTATGGCTTTATTAGATAATGGGAAGATATGCCTTGCCTTTCCGGAAGGGACAAGAAGCAAAACAGGACAACTCCAGCCGGCTAAACCAGGAATAGGGATGATTATCTCTATGGCAAAAAATAGTGGGATACGGTTTAGTGTTATCCCCTGCAAAATATCTGGCTCAGACAAGGCATTTCCACCTGGAGCAAAATGGTTTAAGAGATACCCAATAAAGCTTTGTTATGGGAAACCAATAGATTTATCAGATTTATTAGCAGAGCAGGATAAGTATACCTATCAGGCTATTGCTGACAGGATTATGGAAAATATTGATCAAATAGTCTATTAGTCAGGAAGTCAAACAGTCTGGTAGTGCTGCGTCACGATTAAATGTTAGGATATAATGACCTCCATTTCCTCCGAGCATCGATGGAATATTGTCATTCCTGCCCCTGCATTCACAGGGGTAAACTCCTGCAGGAATCTCATCTGTCTGGAGCTTACCCCTGCGAATAAAAGGGGCAGGAGTGACACATGTTTAATCCTAAACTTTAATGATGACTGAGCAGTAGTCTGGATTCTCTGACTACAAGACTATCCAGCTATCTTAAGGTGCTTTTGATGGAAATAGTATTATCTAAAGAAGCAGGATTCTGTTTTGGGGTTAAAAGGGCATTAAAATTAACCAACCAGACATTAGAAAAATCAAGGTGTAATGTATATACACTTGGGCCGCTTATCCATAATCCACAGGTAATTGAAGACCTTAAAAACAAAGGTATATTGGTTGCACAAGGGATGGATGAGATTGCAACAGGGGTAGTGATCCTTCGGTCTCATGGGGTTACCCCAAAACTTTATCAGCAGATATTGGATTCTGGATTAAAGATGGTAGATGCAGTCTGCCCAAATGTGAAACGGGTTCAGAAGCTTGTCTCTCAATTAAAACAAGAGGGATACACGGTGGTTGTTGTTGGAGAAAAAAACCATCCAGAGGTAATGAGTATTCCGGGTATAGCAGAGGGAGCTACCCTTGTTATAGAAAATATTGAACAAGCAGAAAGTTTTCCTCGGGTAGAAAGGATAGGATTAGTTGCACAAACAACCCAAACCTGTGAGTACTTTAGGAAAATAGCAAGCCTTTTGCTGCATAAGACCTTTGAATTACGGGCATATCATACCATATGCGATGCTGTGGAAAGAAGACAGCAGGATTCTCGCAAAATTGCTCAACAGGTAGAAATGATGCTGGTTGTTGGCGGAAAGAATAGTGCCAATACAAGCCGTCTGGCTCAGATATGTGCGATGAGTGGTTGCGTAACATATCATATTGAGACATCATCTGAGATACAACCAGAATGGCTAAAAGGAATAAAAAAAATAGGAATTACTGCTGGTGCATCTACTCCACCATGGATAATTGAAGGGGTAGTGGATAGGATTACAGGTATCAGCCGGTAGTATTGACACGGCTGAACGCTTACGGTAAGGAGCATTTTGATATGATTAGAAAAATTCTTATTCTAACTGGTATTTCATTTACATTATTTGTTTCCGGATGGCTTACAGGATGTTTTACTACAGAAAAATCCCTACCTTCTATATATTATTCTGTAGCTCAAAATATGGGACAATATGTGGTTAAGGGAAAACTTTATTGTTATGAGGGTGCTGAATTGTATAAATATATGGACAATGAGGCTGAAGGCTATCGGGCGTATAAAATCAGGAGTCTGAGTGTGCAGAAATACCAGAACGATTCAGGGATTACGCTGACCATTAAGATATACAATATGTTAAGTCCTCAGGATGCCTTTGGTATATATTCATTGAGCAGAAATCCAGAGGCAAGATTTGTGAATATAGGTAATGAAGGGATAAATTCATCATATACGATAGAGTTTTGGAAAGCCAATTTTTATGTCAAACTTATCCACTCTATTCCGGGCCCTAAAGATGACTTGATTAAAATAGCAAAAGAATTAGCTGGTAAGATTAACAGAAACTCAAAAGAACCGCAATTAGTCTCTTCTTTACCTGTTAAAAATTATATTCCGAAAAGTGTAAAATTCTTTCATGAGAAGATATCCCTGAACAATATCTACTATATTCCTGAAAATTTTCTGAAATTAAACGATAAAACCAATGGAGTAGTAGGATATTAC
Organism: bacterium; assembly: GCA_018814245.1. Taxonomy (GTDB): domain Bacteria; phylum UBA9089; class CG2-30-40-21; order CG2-30-40-21; family CG2-30-40-21; genus CG2-30-40-21. The sequence goes on along the minus strand of JAHIZN010000447.1, from coordinate 2,889 downwards.
CAAAATAATGGAAAAAAGGCAAAGGCATTTATCATCAAATATTCATCTAAAGACACAGCAAAGACAGCTTATGAAGAATATTCCAAATATCTGGATATACATCAAAAACAAGATGCTGTGATTAATGTTTCAGATAATTATGTGTTTGGTGTTTGGGATGGGATGGATTCTGAATGGACAAGAGGGATTATGAATGACCTGTCAAACACCTTGGGGCTGAATGCTCAGGGATAGATGACTTTTTAAGCAGTCATCTCTCAGCACAACTCCCCTACCCTTTGATTTCAAATAATTATGTTCTGTAACTACTCAACAGTAACAATATCACGCAAAGGTCGCCAAGTAAAAAAATCGCAAAGAACGCAGAGATTTAGGGCTAAAAATGAAATATCGTATAAATTGAAAGACAGAATGCAAATAATTTATAATCTTTTGCGATTCTTTGCGTGAGATCTTTGCGCTCTTTGCGTGAAAAAAGAGGTGGTGAGTAGTTACTATGTTCTTAAGAAAAAAATGTAACTATTCAGGTAGCAAGAATGGTTAAGGCAGAAACAAGGTGGTAGCACCCCTGGCACCATGCAGCTACAGCTATTCGTTGGAAACTTGTAGCTGCAAAGTGCCAGAGGTGCTCTCCTCTTGTGGTCACCGTCTGTATTCTGACCCCTGCATTCTACTACCCGAATAGTTACAAAAAAAATAATAAGGAGTTGGCCATGGATAAATTTAATAGCTTTGGTTTGAGCAATGAAATGCTTCAGACAATTTCAAACATGGGCTTTGAGGAGCCTACGCCTATTCAGGAAAAGGCTATCCCTGTTATTATGCAGGGAAAGGATATGATTGGACAGGCTCAGACAGGTACAGGCAAGACAGCAGCATTTGGCATACCTGTTGTAGAAAAGATTGACCGGGGGATGTTTCCTGTTCAGGCAATTATTTTAACACCCACCAGAGAACTTGCCATACAGGTTGCTGAAGAGATGAATAAGATTGGTAAGTTAAACAGGGTGTCTGCATTTCCGGTATATGGCGGTTCATCAATAGAAAGACAGATACGAATGCTTCAAAGGGGTGTACATATTGTGGTCGGAACACCCGGCAGGGTTATTGACCATATAGAAAGGGGTACCCTTAAACTTAATGATGTAAAAATAGTCATTCTGGATGAAGCAGATGAGATGCTTGATATGGGTTTTAAGGATGATATAACTACCATATTAAGCAATACCCCAAAAGAAAGACAGACACTTCTGTTTTCAGCAACAATGCCTGAGGCAATAATCAGAATATCTAAGCAATATATGGTATCACCCGAAAAGGTTACCATAACCACAAATATACTTACAGCACCAAAGATAGACCAGATATTCTATGAGGTAAGTGAATCAGAAAAAGTGGATGCACTTGCAAGGCTTATAGATGCAGAGGATTCTGATTTGTTTCTTGTGTTTTGTCATACCAAAAGAGAGGTAGATGATGTTGCTGCAAACCTTAAAAACAGAGGATATGATGCAGAGACAATCCATGGCGACTTCAATCAGTCTCAGAGAGAAGCTGTTATGAAGAGATTCAAGAGCAACATGATAGATGTCCTCGTTGCCACAGATGTTGCTGCCAGGGGTCTGGATATAAGCAATATATCGCATGTTGTTAATTACAGCATACCTCAGAATCCTGATGCATATATTCATAGGATAGGAAGGACAGGAAGGGCAGGCAAGAGCGGTGTTGCTATAACATTTGTAACACCAAGAGAGGATCGACAGCTAAGACTCCTCCAGTCTGTTGCAAAGACAAAGATAAAGAGGGGTAAACTGCCCAGCCTTACTGATGTGCTTAATGCCAGGGTTGGGACTTTGAAGGAAAAGATTCAGGAGTTTATTGATGATAAGAAGTTTGATACATATCTTGAACTGGCAGACAAAGTTACTGAAGGGATTACGCCTATTGACGCAGTAGCAGCCCTTTTGAAATTTCAGTTAGAGGGATTCACAAAAGAGGAAGTGATTCAGGAGGATACAGGTGCTGCACCGGGTATGGTAAGATTGTTTATGAATGTAGGCAGGCAGCAGAGAATAAATGCCGGTGATGTTGTCAGGTCAATTGCTGAGAAGGCAGGCATAGCAGGTAAATCCATAGGGAATATAAACATATTTGATAATTTTACATTTGTTGAGGTTCCGAAGGAAAATGCGGAAAAGGTAATAGCGGTTATGCACCAAAGCATGCTGTCAGGTAAAAAGGTTGCTGTGGCAAAGGCGAGACCAAGAGGGTAGGGAAAGGAGGAAGGCAGGAGTAAACAGTAGGAGATTTTTCCTACCTTCAGCCTAACAGCCTTTAGCCTATCTCTGAAAGGATCTAAAATATTATGATACTTTTAGGTTTAATCATTATTCCAGCTCTTTCTGGTGTTATTTCCTTCTTTGTCCGGCAAGGCAGTCGGCGAAGGTTTATCCTGGTATTCACTGCAATTATTCATACTGAGCTTACCCTTTCCTTGTGGTGGTTTTTGCCGGTATCTGTTTATGGAGGGTGGTTGATGCTGGATAATCTCGGTCTTTTTTTCCTCAGCATAACAAGTGTCTTGTTCCTTTGTGTATCTATTTATGCCGTTGGGTATTTCAGACAGGAGACAACAGATAAAATACAGGACTTTGAGGAGGATGCATTCTTTACCAATGCCCGGAGGCAAGGTTTAAGGGTTGTTTGCTTCTCTTCTTATCTGCGATGAGCTTAGTTTGTGTAAGTGGGCATTTTGGTCTTCAGTGGGTAGCTATGGAAGGGACTACCCTGGCCAGTGCCCCGCTGATTTATTATCACCGCCACCATCGCTCTTTAGAGGCAAGCTGGAAGTATCTTTTAATCTGCTCGGTTGGTATTGCCCTGGCA
>JAHIZN010000153.1 GCA_018814245.1 bacterium | reverse complement strand
TCTTTCTTCTTTCGTTACAAAGTGCTACCCATTTGAGGCAAGAAAGAGCCCTTTTTTCCTTGCACTTTATTACCAATCATGATATAATCAGTATATTATGATTAGAGAAGCTATTCTTCGAACATTTTATGATGCGGCGAGTATGCAGAGATGGAATGACCATATCAGGCCCGTAGAATTAACTGAGCTTGATAAACAGGCACACAAGATGATCATTGCTTTTGTTGTGGGAAGGTTTGAGGAAACCATGAAAAATGTTCCTGTCAACTGGAGGCTTCTTATCGAGGGTGGTATCTTTGAATTCCTGCAACGGATTATTATCACAGATATAAAGCCTACTGTGTTTCATAAAATAATAGCTCAAAAAGGAGAAGAGATAAATCGATGGGTTCTGGATCAGCTTAAGGATAGTACCCATGAAATAAAGGGGGATTTTGTTAAGCGGTTTAAGCAGTATCTCTTTGATAAGGAATATGCGAGTACAGAGAAAAAGATATTGAAGGCATCTCATTATCTGGCTACAAGCTGGGAATTTGAAATTATCTATAATTTAAGCCCTCGTTCACTTGGCATTGAAGAGACAAAAAGAGCAATTGAGAATGAGATAGCACAGCATGGCGACCTGATAGGTGTTCAAAAATGGGCATATGACAAGAAAACATATGGTTTCCTTGATATCTGCGGGTCGTTGCGATTCCAACAAAGATGGGCACAAGCACAAAGGGTGCCAAAAACATCGGTATTGGGACATATGCTTATTGTGGCTATGTTTTCTTATTTGTGCTCTGTTGAGATAGATGCCTGTGATAAACGGCTTTACAATAATTATCTTGTAGCATTATTCCATGATTTGCCAGAGGCACTTACCCGGGATATTGTCTCGCCGGTTAAAAAATCGGTCAAGGGATTGGAAGAAATTCTCAGCAAATATGAACAAGAGCAATTAGATGAAAAGATTTTTCCCCTGCTTCCTCCTTCATGGCATGATGAGATGCGGTATCTTATCATTGAGCCGTTTAAGAGCAGGGTGTTAGATGCAGAGACACAACGATACGAAGGCACAACTGTTTCTTCTGAAGAAATAAATAGCCGATTTAATCAGGACAAGTATTCCCCTGTTGATGGTGAAATTATTAAGGCTTGTGACTGCCTGGCAGCTTACATGGAGGCTGCACTTTCCATAGAACATGGCATTGCCTCTCACCATCTTACAGAAGGTAAAAAATCCATATATCAGGAATGGAAGGATAAATATATCGCTGGGATCCATTTTGGGCAGATATTTGATTATTTTAAGTAGAGGGGAAATGAGCAAGTGTTGGCAGATACAGCAGTAGGGGCAATTCATGAATTGCCCCTACAATTATCCGATTATCAGGCCATCTTTTACCGTAAACACCTTATATTCTCCATCCATCAACTCCCTGACTGTATCCAGTTCAGTAGTAGTAATAAATATCTGTCCACCCTGATTAACAGCCTTCATCAGATAGCCTTTGCGAACATCATCCAACTCAGAGCAAACATCATCCAACAGTAATACAGGCAATTCCTTTATTTGCTGATACAGGTACTCCATTTCTGCCAGTCGCAAAGAAATAGCTGCTGTCCGTTGCTGCCCCTGGGAGCTAAATTTCTTTGCATCAATTCCATTTATCTGAAAACACATATCATCTAAATGCGGGCCACTTAGCGTGTGTCCCTTTCGTATCTCATCAAACCTTTTCTCTTTATTAAACACCGATGGTTTGTAGGATATTTTTACTATCTCACTACCAGTGGTTATCTGGTGATGAATCCCTGTGGACAAACCATCAAGGACTTTTATTGACTCTTTTCTCGCCTTAATAATCCGGTTGCTTGTCTCTTGTAATTGAATATCCCATACATCAATATCAGATATAGCTGCCCCTTCCTGCCCTGTTTTTAATTGCCAGAGCATTTTATTGCGATGCTTATGTATCTTGTGATATTGCTGAAGATAGTGCAGGTACTGAGGATCTGATTGGGAGAGAAGGATGTCAAGGAAGCGTCTCCTGATGTCTGGCGTACCCTTTACCAGATGCAAATCCTCTGGAAAGAAGATAATTACCTGAAAATGTCCAATTAAGTCAATAATCCTCGGCAAAAACTTGTTGTTTATTCTTACCTTTTTTGTGTCTTCAAGAAAAACATCTATCTTGTCCTGAATATTATGTTGTTGAACCACTATTCCTGATAAGAAAAACCCATCCATGCCCTGGGTAATCAAGACAGTGTCGCATGATGTGCGAAAGGATCTGGCAATGCCAAGAAAATATATTGCCTCTAATAGGTTTGTTTTTCCCTGTCCATTTTTGCCAAGAATAATATTTACCCTGGGATTAAACTGAAGCTGTGTCTCTTTTATATTGCGAAAATTTCTTATTTGTAATGAGCTTAGATACATCACCTTAACCTAAATCTGCTACAATAATACCACCCCTTCGGGGTTAGGTCGGACTAACTATATGCAATCCGATAAATAACTTGACATAACAGCAGTAACAATTTCACGCAAAGACTGCAAAGTAAAGAAATCGCATGCGTTCTTTGCGTGAAAAGATAGGTCAACCTAATTAGTGGATTGTATATACCTACAGCCTGTCTGCCTAAGTAGTTATTGTCCAATTTCAAGACTGTCCCTTAATTCCTTCACCAATATCTTATTCTGCTCCTCTCTCATGACTGAAACCCTGATATAAGTATCATCAAGCCCCCGAAGGTTAGAGCAGTTGCGGATAAGGATATTATCTTGAGCCAACTGCTGAGAAAGCCTGTCAGCTTTGGTATTCCCACAGAGTTTAATAAGAAAAAAGTTGGCTGCTGATGGATAAACCCTTAGTGTTTTTAGCTCACTCAATTCCCTAAAAAATTCATCCCTTGCTTCTTCGATAAGCCCTCTTGACCGGAACATAAACCCCTCATCAAGCAACATGCCTGGCACAATTATCTGGGCAAAGATATTTACACCCCATGGGGGCATCTGCCTTTTTAATTTATTTAATATCGCAGTATTGCTCGTTGCCATGTATCCTATCCGTATCCCTGGTATAGCAAAGAACTTGGTAAGGGATGAGATGACTATCAGGTTTGGATAATTATCTATCACATTCAAGGTGGTGTCATCTTTGGATGAGGCAACAAACATTAAAAATGATTCATCTACAATTACCAGTGTATTTGTTTTAATAGCGTTATCCAATAGGGCTATCAACAAAGAAGGCTCTATCAGCTTGCCTGTAGGGTTGTTTGGGTTACAGATCCAGACAGCATCTGCCCATGAAAGCTCATTTAATACCTCTTTATAAGGAAAACAAAAACCGTTTGACTCTTTTACTATCGGAAATTTCAGGACAGCATTATTTGCAGTCAAGGCTGTCTCGTACTCGCTGAAGGTAGGGGAGGGGATGAGGATGTTTTTCCCTTGCAAAAGATTAGCCAATAAATAGATAGCCTCAGTTGCCCCATTTCCAGCAATAATATACTCTTCCTTAATTCCCAAAAAATCAGACAGATGAGCCCTCAGCTCCCTCTGTTCCGGGTCAGGGTAATGCCTGATGAATTTTATATTATCATGGATAGCGGCTTGAACCCAGTCTGGCGGTCCAAATGGATTGATGCTGGCACTAAAATCCATTATCTGCTCAAACCCAACCCCTTTTCTTATAAGTTCCCAGATATTTCCACCATGGTTCATTTGCAACACCTTTCACCACAGAGACACGGAGGGCACAGAGTTACGCAGAGCTTTTTATTCTTCTCTGTGTAACTCATATCTCTTTGTGACCTCTGTGTTGAATATTTTTTGTAACTACTCAGGTAGTGTAAGAAGGGGGATACGGAGATAGGAGTGGATAAAGAAGATGGATAATATCAAAGTATTGGGTTTTTCTGCCTTATTTGTGAATGTTAATAGGACTTTCACCACCCTACTCTCACCAGAAGGGGACAACCTGATACTCAAATACTTACCCATAATCTATTATCTCCCTATCTCCTTCATCTCCTTCATCTCCTTCATCTCCTTATCCCCTTCTAAAACTGCCTCAAAAATCTCAAGTCATTCTCAAAAAAGAGTCTGATATTATCAATACCATACTTCAACATGGTAAGCCGTTCAACCCCCAGGCCAAAGGCAAACCCGATATATTTTTCCGGGTCATAACCCACCCATTTGAATACCTCCGGGTCAACCATGCCTGCTCCCAGTACTTCAAGCCATCCGGTTTGTTTGCAAACCCCGCATCCCTTTCTATTGCAGATTACACAGCCAATATCTACCTCACAAGATGGTTCAGTAAATGGAAAAAAGCTTGGTCTGAACCTTACCGGCGTATCTTTGCCAAACATGGCAACAAGAAATGCCTCAAGCACAGCCTTTAATTCACCAAAGGTTGTTTTTTCATCAACCAGAAGCCCTTCTACCTGATGAAACATTGGAGAATGGGAAACATCCGCATCCCGTCGGTAAACCCTGCCCGGTGCAATAATTCGCAACGGCGGCTTCTTCTCCCGCATCACCCGAATCTGAACCGGAGAGGTATGAGTCCTTAAAACAATTGCATCTGAGATGTAGAAGGTATCGTGCATATCCCTGGCAGGATGATCATGGGGAATATTTAGGGCATCAAAGTTATAATGAGAGTATTCCACCTCTGGCCCCTCTTCAACCTCAAACCCTAAGCTCATAAAAATATTGACTATCTGCCCAAGAACATGAGTAATCGGATGTTTTTTCCCTACTATCGGGATAAATCCCGGCATGGTAACATCTATTTTTTCATGAAGCAGCCTTTCTTTTTGTTCGTTAGAGGCTCTTTTATTGTGTTCATCCAGAAACAGGGCTATCAGGAACTCTTTTATTATGTTTATCGTTTTTCCTGCCTCTGACCGCTTCTCTGGCGGAAGTTTTCCTAACTCCCTCAGCTGACTGGTAATCTTTCCACCATTTCGTCCCAGATAGAATAACCTTACATCTTCTAAGTCAGCAATGGTAGGGCACAAATGCTTTCCAATATTTACCTTCACCTCGATCATCATATTCCTTATGTATTCAATCTGTTCCCTTGACAATCCTTCGGAGAGTATTCGTTCAATCTGCTCTTCTGACAAGTTGTCTTCCCTCCAGCCAAGCTGCTCCTTAGTGGTAATCGTTTCCATTGTTATTGCTCCTTCCTTAATGTGTCCCCTGCTGACGGGGGTTAGGGGTGGACATCCTACTTACTGAAAGATATTCCAGACCATATCTGCCATGTCTTCGTCCTTAAACGGCTCCATGAGATAGGTTGTGGATCCAGACAGCATGGCTTCACCGATATAGGCTTCCTGACCGGGACGCCCAAGAACTACTATCTTAATGGTACTGTTACGGGCAAGTATCCTTTTTACGGTTTCTACACCTATTATATCTGGGACATTTATTACTACTAATTGAGGGTTCAGTACCTTGTATTTGGCTATTGATTCAATTCCGGTCATACTGTTCCAGATTATCTTAAATCCACATTTTTCCAGAATAGATTTTATTCTTAGCCGTGTTGCCCCTGAATCATCTACAACTAATGCTCGAAGTGAATCAGACATTTTAACCCCTGTTTATTAGAACGCGTTGAATGGTTTGAGATTAGCACCATGATTTATCATGGTGGGAAGACATTAACCTCTATTTGTCAGAACGCGTTGAATGGTTTGAGATTAGCAC
>JAHIZN010000152.1 GCA_018814245.1 bacterium | reverse complement strand
AAATACTCCGGGAATTATTCTGTAATCTACACCACTCTCCTCACACCTTGCTACAATATTTCTATTAATCTCTCCAGAGGCAGACGGGATACAGATAATAGCAGCCTCTACCCCTAATTTATTGACAACATTAGGAATATCGAAAACAGTTCCAATAACCTCCACCCCATGAAATCTTCGACGAAGCTTTTTTTGATCATCATCAATAAAGCCAACAATCTCATACCCTAATTCAGGATGAGCCTGTATCTCCTTAACAATCATCCTTCCGCCAACACCAGCCCCAACAATAATGGTTTTGGCTTTTTTATGCTCAGGTAGTTTTTTAACAAGCTTCATTGTTCATTGCCCTTTGTTCTTGACAATTCCTTCATGGAAATATCAGAAATAATAAGCTGCTGTTTTCCTGATTGTTTCTTAGGAATATCATCTACAAACTCAAACATTATTTGCATTATTTCTCCTGTGTATTTTTGCAATCGAGATCGTAACATCCTTATCTCTTCTTCTTGAAAAGCATCATCTTTAACTATCTTAATTATCACTTTTCCTTTTTCTTTTTGCACAAATTGCAATTGCTTAATCCCTGTCAAATCCATAATCAACGGAGACAAGCCCGGACCTGAAATAAATTTATTTTCAGGGGTAACTATAAAATCACTTGTTCTCCCTTCAATCATTTCCATAAGCGGTAATCCCCGTCCACAAGGGCATATTTCGCCTGAAGGAGAACCAACATCTCCAATCTTATATCGAATAAGAGGCGTAGCATAATTACACAAATCTGTTACCACAATTTCCCCCATCTCACCATACAACGCAGGGGTACCATCTTTTTTAACAAATTCCACATATACATTTTCCGCATTAACATGCATACCCTTGTGCTCCGAACACTCACTCGCAACCAATCCTACCTCTCTTGAGCCATATCTATTAAACACCTTACAATTAAATACAGACTCTATTAATTCTCTCCTTTCAGGATATAATACCTCACCTGTAGATATAATGCCAATCGGCTTAATCCCTTCTATCTTATTATCTTTTAAGAACTTAGCAAATAAGTAAAGAGCATTTGCATAAGCAAGAATCATGGTTGGTTGACATCTCTTTAACTTCATAGCAAACTTATACATACTCTCATCTTTCAATTCATACGCATTCAGGATTAACACCCTATCTAATACAAGATTTCTTAGCTTAGCCTTAATATTTCCAAATTCTACTAAATCTCTTGGTGCTCCCCATATACATCCTTGCCTTTCCCCAATATCCCAACCACACCATCTATTATGCCGAACAGGAGCAGCCAATCTCCAATCAGTTTTATTTTTATCCTCATAAAATATGACAGGGCTTCCTGTTGAGCCACCAGAACCATTTTTCAACAAATCCTCTCTTTTATAGTTTCTTGCTATCAACATTTCCAGATTGTTTTTAATATTATCTTTTTCAAGAAATGGTAATTTTTTCCAGTCCTCAAAGGATGTAATATCTTTCAATGTAAGCCCTACTTTATCAAAAATCATCTTATAATAAGATACATTTTGATAGGCATGGGATAAAAGATTTTTCATTCTTTGCCATTGAAGTTCCTTGATTCTTTCAAAACTCCACCATTGAGACTCTTCTAACTCCTTCCAATACTTAAACCGATTACTTTTATCCTTAAATGCCCAAAATAGATATAGTCCATATTTCACAATTTTCGAATACATTCCCATATTACTCCTCCAAGAAAATAATCTCTGGTTCGAGCAAAACATTGAACTTAGCAAATACTGCATCCTGAATATCCTTTATTAAAAAAAGGATATCATTTGCAGCAGCATTTCCCTTATTAATAATAAAATTAGCATGAAGTTGTGAAACTTCTGCATCCCCTCTTGTCATCCCCTTGCATCCTGCATCCTCAATCAATTTTCCCGGGGAATAATCTCCCTTCCTCTTAAAAACACTTCCTGCATTTGGATAAGACAAAGGGAACTTTTCCTTTCTTTTTTTAAGGATATCATCCATTGTCTTTCTTATATCCTCTGTTGCTCCAGACTGCAATCTTAAAATCACTTGAAGAATTATGTCCTTTGTCTCTTGAAAAAAGGAATATCGGTATCCAAACCCTATCTGCGACTTATAGAGTTCACCTATTGCTCCCTCTGAGGTTAAAATCGTCACTTTTTCAACTACCTCACTCAGTTCATGTCCACCAGAACCGGCATTCATTCTAACCCCTCCACCAACAGCACCCGGAATACCGACAACATGTTCAAGCCCCTTTAACCCATGCCTCATTGTCTCCTTGGCCAATGATGGTAAAAGACATCCTGCTCCAACAGTAACAGTATTTTCAGAAATTATTATTTCATTCAATACCTTACAAATTTTTATCACTATACCCCTGATTCCCTTATCACTTACGAGAAGATTTGAACCATTTCCAATCACATGATAAGGAATCCCTTCACTCTTTGCATAGTTTACTATATTTTGCACATCTTCTATATCCTTTGGCAATATTAAGATATCTGCTGTGCCTCCAACCCTAAAAGTTGTATGATTTCTCATTGATTCGTTAATTTTTATCTGTCCTTTTATTTCTCCCATTCTTTTAATGTCTATTTTCACTTTATTTCTACCCTCTCAATATCTGCACCCAATCCCTTTAATTTTTTTTCAATTTGTTCATAACCTCTATCAATCTGATAAATATTTTCTATCTCTGTCTCACCATCTGCTATTAATCCTACAATAATTGATGCAGTTCCGCCTCTCAAATCTAATGCCTTTACCTTTGCACCCTTTATTTTTTTATTCCCCCGAACAACAGCACAGTTACCATAAGCTTCTATATCAACCTCAAACTTTTTAAGTTCCTGAACATATTGAAATCTATCTGTAAATCTTGTATTCGTAATAGTGCTTTCCCCTTTTGCCTTTAATGCCAAGGCTGCAAATAAAGGCTGCATATCAGAATTTACTCCTGGATATGGAGCGGTAAACATATCAAAGGGTTGAATCTCTTTTTTGGCAGAAACATATACAGAACCACCCCATTCAAAGATTTCTATCCCTGCCTTTCGTAAATACTCTACATCTGACCCGATAAACTCTAACGAAAAGTTTTTAATTATTATTTCTCCTCCAGTAACTCCTGTAGCAATTATATATGTTACAGCCTCATCAATTCCACTCATTATGGTGTATTCTGTACCGTTTAACCTGTCAATTCCTTCTATCTCTATTACACGATTAGAAACAGTTATTTTTGCTCCCATACTATTTAAAAATCTACACATATCTATAATCTCAGGTCTGGTATTAGCATTCTTTAATACAGTTTTCCCTTCGGCAAAACATGCAGCCAAAATTATGTTTTCTGTGCCAGTTGTTGTTGGCAGATAAAACTCTATTTCCGCACCCTTTAATTTTTCTACTTCTCCATAAACATAATCATCTCCAACATCCATACGACACCCTAAGGCACGAAGCCCATCTATATGCAAATCAAATCTCCTATCTCCAATAGCACATCCACCAGGGAGTGATATTCTCACCTTCCCCATCTTAGCCAATAACAACCCTAATAATAACAAAGATGAACGAATTTTTCCGGTTAACTCTTGCGGAAGACTCCATTTGGAAATATTCTTACCAAATATCCTTACGGTAGAACCTTCTACTATTACCCGAACACCCAATTCCTCAAATAAAGCAAGCATAACCTTAATATCTTTCAATAAAACAGGAACATTTTTAAGCACCACCTCTTCTTCACTAAGGATTGCTCCAACAAGGATTGGAAGGACAGCATTTTTGGCCCCACACAATTCTACCACTCCATTCAATCTTTTCCCACCTTTAATCAAAAATTTTTCCATACCCTTCACCCCTTCTTCATAATTTTACCCTTTATTTTAATCAGGGTTTTACCTATCGGCATTGAAAAAATAATACCATCAATCAATATTTTGCTTACATTCCATATTAAAAAAGCAAAAGATTTTATTCGAATTCCTAAAGCTATCTGACCATTATACAACATATCTTCATATAGCTTTTCTATCTTCTTAACCCCTTGAACCACATCAAGTTCTTGCTCAAGATATTCTCGTCCAAATCCACCTATCTTCAAGACATATTGTTCGTCTTCCAATATCCTCCATATTACATTTTCTAATTTCTTGCAATCTTCAGACACCCCTACATTTCTTCCTGAGAAATTATAATATTCTAATTTCTCTACTGTTTCTTCTTCAATCACCCCTGCAAAACCATTCTCACCAACGATTATTGTTGGCTTACTCCAAAACATTCCTTCAAACGCACTTCGACCAACACCTATAACAATATCCCCATATTTT
>JAHIZN010000151.1 GCA_018814245.1 bacterium | reverse complement strand
TAAGAAGAGCTTGATAATGATTTATCTCTTAGAATTTACACCCTTTGTGGTTCTTTCTCTGCCAGAGGTGCTACCTTTTCTCGTTGCAATAGCTGCTGACTAACGAGGCTTGATGCAATTATCCACAACCGCACAGGTGGAATTTATCAGTAGAGACTTGATGTAATTATCCGCAACCGTACAGGTGGGGATATCTTGAGCTGAGCAGAGAAGTTTCTTATGATTGAATCATTTCCAGTTCTTCCTTTATCCGCATAGCCTCTTTTATCAATCCTTGATTATTCAGTATCCCTTTGCTCATCAGGTCTGCTTCAATTAAGCAATTATCATAAGAAATACTTCCAAGTATTTTCAACCCATGGAGACTATCAGTCAGGATTTCATATTCATGAGGATAGCGAATCTTGTTACACACTACAAAGGTATTTTTAACCCCAATATCCCTTGCTAATTTTTCCACACTTTTAGCAGTTTGAACACTTCTTTGCCCAGGTTCAACTACAGCAATAAATGCATCCACGCAACTTGCTGTTGCCCTTCCCATGTGTTCGATACCTGCATCCATGTCCAGAATCAATACATCCTTGTCCTTATCTAATAAGAGATGCTGCATCAGGTTTTTAAGCAAGACATTGGCTGGGCACATACATCCACCTGCCCCCTTTTCTATTGTACCCATGGACAGGAAACTGATACCATTAAACAATATCCCAAATTTATCAAGCAAATCACTTACATCTGGATTTAACCTGAAAAAACCACTAATATCCTGACTTCTCCCTGTTCTTTCTTCAATCATTTTCTTCATCCCTGAGATAGGGACAATTTTTTCAATCAATTCTTGAGAAAAACCAAGAGCAGATGCCAGATTACCATCAGGGTCTGCATCCACAGCCAAAACCCTTACCCCATCCGCAGCATAACATCCTGCCAATGCGGCACTTAATGTTGTTTTCCCTGCTCCGCCCTTACCCGAAATGGCTATTCGCATCAGATAGCTCCTTATATAATTATGAGGGAACATCATCTCGAATCTCGAATCTCGAATCTCGAATTGCGAATCGCAGGGAGCAACTTTGGAAGAAATCGCGAATCTGTTCCCTTTCTTCAGATTCGCGATTCGCAATTCGAGATTCAAGATTCTGCTCTGTTTCTTCAGATTCGCAATCCGCGATTCGCAATTCGAGATTCTGCTCTGTTTCTTCAGATTCGCGATTCGCAATTCGCAATTCGAGATTCCGATTATCGTCCCAGTATTATCAACACAATTATACCCAGAATAATGCGGTACCACCCAAAGACGATAAAGCTATGTCGTTTAATAAAAGCCATAAATCCAGCAATCACTATCCATGCAACCACAAAAGATACAAAGAATCCAATGCCAAAGAGCATAGTATCTGCAGAGGAAAGGGTTGAAAGTATCTTGAGAAGGCTGTAGATGGTTGCTGCACCTAAAGTTGGGATAGCCAGAAAAAAGGAGAACTCTGTCGCAGTTGCAGCATCAAGCCCTAAAACCCGTGCACCCATGATGGTTGAAGCTGAACGAGACATGCCAGGGATAAGGGAAAGACATTGTGCCGCACCAATCCAAAACGATTGCAGCCAGCTTGTTTGTTCCATCACATGTATCTTTGGCTCCTTAAAAAATCGTTCAATAAGCAAAATACCTATGCCGCCAACAATAAGGGCCATGGCTACAACCTTAGGTGTAAATAATTTGTCCTCAATAATATCGTGAAACAATAAACCCAACACAGCTGAAGGAATAAAAGCGATACCTACTCCAATTACAAACCTCCATGCAACATTTTTGGATAGTCCCCCTGACACTATTATTGATTTACCAAACAGACTTTTAATTAGCCGCAGAATTCGTTTGTGAAAATAAATCAAAACAGCCATGATGGCTCCCAATTGAATGAATATCTCAAAGGCATTAGCCTTTTCACCAACAAACTTCAGGTAATTTCCTGTAAGAATCAAATGACCTGTAGAGCTAACAGGAAGAAACTCGGTGATACCCTCAACAATACCCAGGATTATAGCCGTAATAATATCGTTCATTAATGTCTCCTCTGTAGAGTCGTATTGCAACGCTCTTATTTTAATATAATTGGTATGATACTATATGTTGACTTGTTTGTCAAGTAAATATGTTGTTAAAAAATAACAGGGCAAGCGATTTGGGAGTATGAAGCTACTGCTGCGTCATCATTAAAGTTTAGGATTAAACATGTGTCACTCCTGCCCCCTGCATTCGCCTTATCCTTACCCACAAGTCCAACCACCATTAATTTAGCAATTCAACAATTCAACAATTGACAATTGCTGAATTGATGAATTGATGAATTGTTAATCATTTTGAGGTACATGCTTCAGCTGTTTTGCAGCATTTCCCATCAGAATTCTGTCCCCCAAAAATGTGGGTAAGAATAATTGCATTCGCAGGGATAAACTCCTACAGGAGTCTCCTGTCAGCACTCATCTTCTAACCAATACACATTCTCTATCTCCCATTTTTCATCTTTTTTCGTACGCTTGTAAATAGCATGGATTGTTTTGCATATGCCTTTGTTATTTCCGGTAGCTGTGACAGAAAAATACTTAGAGGATACGGTAAAGGACTTATTGCTTATTGTTTCAACTGGTCTTGATTGGATTATTCCTGAGTCAACCTCGTATGCCAAAAGCACTGATTCTGATGTAGTGTTTATATTTATTCCGCCAACAGTAGTTACAATTGGCTTGAGAATCTGGTAAATTTCATCACCGACAATCTCTGAAATCTTATCAACATTAGTAAAGGGTTGTCTGTCTACTATCTCGTCAGCTAATCTGTCTGCCTTAGTTGCCTCTATCCCAAGACCAGTCATCAAACCAACAAGAACAGCACTGTCTGCCATGTTAATATTAATCTCACCCATTGTTGTGAAATTATCATTTATAAGGCGATATGAATCATCATCCATTCTGTTAATCATGCGTATCTCTGTGATGGTATCAAGCATACCCTTGTTTTTACGATATTCAATAATTTCCCTTGCCATATCCTGACGAATTCCAATCTTTATCATGATTGTCTCTGAGGCATAATTGATATTTACCTTTCTTTCCTCATCAACAATGGTTACGCTGTATGTACCCTCTCCCAATTGTTGATCCACTGGTTTTGCCCATTCATCATTAGGTGAGTCAATGATAGTAGTATCATTTTTAAGCAAAAATGCAGCATGAACAATACCTGCCTCAGCCAGGGCAAGGGCAGATGCTTTGAGTTTTTGATTGTTTACTGCCCGTGCCTCAAGTCGAACATAATAAATAAAACCTGAAGCAATACCTGCTAATGCAAGCACAAGCCATAATACAAGGACAAGGGCAATGCCTCGTTGTCTGGCAACACATTTATCTTGCAGCAGCCCCTTATTCATATCTCTTCCCTGCCCTTACAAGAACAACCATCTCTGGTATATCCACATGTGTCAGGTTAAGACAAACCCTGACCAATCGTGGAAATTCTTGTTGCAACAAGCTATATCCATCATCATATCGTACCTCAAATTTTTTTACCCCAGCACATAGTTTATACTTATGTTTCAAATTGGATGATATTGCATCTGTATCAGCCGTTTCTTCCATCCAGAGGCAGGTATCTTCATCTGATTCTCCTGATTCTAAATAAAATCTTACCCTTGATATTCCATCAGAACCAGCTACATTAAACCCAATCTCATCTCCTCTGCCATCAAACCCTGTTCCCTTGTGCCATGGGGAATGATAGGCACATGAAATCTTTTGTCTTAAGATATCCATGCTTATCCTTGCATCCTGTTCTTGTTCAATATATTGTTGCCTATTCTGCCAGATAGAGACAGAGATATTGAATGAGCCATGAATAAGGATAGCAAGTACCGCAAGTATCCCTGACGCAGCCAATATCTCTATGAGTGTAAAACCTTTCATCTGAAACACCACCATTGCAGAATACAGAATACAGAATACAGAATTCAGAATACAGGAGTCAGGAGTCAGAATTCTAACTACCTGAATGCGTATCATGAACAGTTGCCATATTTTACAGTATACATCCATAGATGTCAAGGAAAATTGCAACTATATCAGTAATGCCTCAGTTATCGGTAGTGTCGTGTCAGCTGTTAATTGTCGCATAGTTAATTATGTATGGACAGAGCCTGCCCCTGCGAATGCAGGGGATGACAGAGGTGCTGCCTCCCCTGTCTCTGCCACCAATAAGCGACCACAAGGGTCGCAGCTACAAAGATTCCCACACACAACAATCGATCACAATGTAGCTGCAGGGCTTGTCCCTGCCTCTTATTGTCAACACAACTAATATTTAGCCTAATTCAGACACCACCCAGTTATCCGTGGTAGTCGCAGGCTTTAGCCTGCGTAAAATAACACAATCTACAAGGGTGCTGCACCCTTGTCCCTGTCCGAAACTGTTTGTAGCAGACAGCAGACTGCCTTACTACTAAGCTGGTCCATTACTGCATCACAGATTTTATGCTTGACTTTTTCAACTTTTCATGGTATAAATGAATGATACCTGTTCAAGGAGGCTATCTATGCTTTGTGAAATGTGTAAGCAAAATGAGGCTACAGTATTTTACCAACAAATCATAAATGATACGCAAACAGAATTTCATCTATGTGAAGAATGTGCTCACAAAAAAGGTGTTCTGATGATGAACCAGATTTCTACTACAAACCTTCTTGGTGGATTAGTTGAACCCGGAACAATTACCCCCCAGGAGGTTGAGTTGCGGTGTAAAAATTGCGGCTTGAATTATCCCAATTTTTGTGAAAGGGGTAAGTTTGGGTGCAGTGAATGCTATCAGGCATTTTCCCAAAAGCTTTCATCAATCTTTCGGAAGATTCATGGCAGTACGCAGCATACCGGAAAACGACCGATTGCTTTAGCTGTCAGTTTACCTGCCGTCAGCCCAAAACCAGAGACAAAGATAGAACAAAAGACAGGTGATGAGATAGCTCTGCTTCGTCAGGAATTGCAGGTTGCCATCAAGACTGAAGAGTTTGAAAAAGCAGCAGAGTTGAGGGATAGGATTAAGGCTATGGAATAGTCTGACTGAGTCCGACTGAGTCTGACCAGTCTGACCAGTCCGACCAGTCTGACTCAGTCCGACCAGTCAGACCTAAGAGAAGGAGAAGCAAATGACATTAAAAACATTCCTCGAAAACCCTGCTGCATGGCTTGATGGAAGTGGTCCATTATCAGAGATAGTGATTAGCAGCAGGATACGATTGGCTCGAAATATAGCCCGGCTGCCTTTTACCTGCTGGGCAAAGGATAAATATCTCAAAGAGGTTACCACACAGGTAAAGTCTGCTGTGAAAAACAATCCATTTTTATTAAATTCAGTTATCTTAGACATGGAAAATACTGATTCTATGATACGGCAATTCTTGGTAGAAAGGCATCTGATTAGTCCTGAACATGCTAAGGGGAAGATTGGTGCTGTGGTTATTGGGGATAAGGAGCTGGTAAATATCATGATTAATGAGGAGGATCATCTGAGGATACAGACCTTTTCATCAGGGCTTCAATTAAGCTCTACATGGAATACCATTAACCAGATAGATGATAAGATGTCTGAAAAATTGGAGTATGCCTTTTCTCCTGAATGGGGTTATTTAACAGCCTGTCCTACTAATGTTGGTACAGGGATGAGGGCATCGGTGATGATTCATCTGCCTGCCTTAAGCATTACCAAACAAATAGGCAAGATACTGCATGCAGTATCCCACCTTGGCTTAGCCATTCGCGGGATACATGGTGAGGGAAGTGAATCATCAGGAAATCTCTTCCAGATATCCAATCAGGTTACCCTTGGCAGACAGGAAGAGGAAATACTTGATAATGTAGAAAAGATAACCCAAAAGATAATTCATGAGGAACAAGCTGCCAGAGAACAGATATTGAAACAATCCAGAATACAGATAGAGGATCAGGTTTACAGGGCAATGGCTATATTGTGTGCATCAAGGATTATTTCTTTTCAGGAATCTATGGAATTATTATCAGCAATCAGGCTTGGTGTAGGGATTAACATGATAAGTATTCCTGTTAAAATCTTAAATGAATTACTAATCTCTGTTCAACCTGCCCATATCCAGATCCTGGTTCAGGATCAACAATCACCCATAGAAAAAGATGTGATCAGGGCAAGTGTGATACAAAAAAAGATGATGGAGGGGATGAAGAATGTTTGAAAAAAAGCTGTCAGAGAGAGCAGAATCGCGAATCTCGAATTGCGAATCGCGAATCTGAAGAAACGGAGCAGAATCGCGAATCGCGAATCTCGAATCAGTTCTGTTCCATTTCCGCAGATTCGCGATTCTGCTCCGTTCCATTTCTGCAGATTCGCAATTCGCGATTCACGATTCGAGATTCAGGAAGAGGAGGGAATGAAGAATGTTTGAAAGGTTTACAGAAAGGGCAAGAAGGGTTTTGGGGCTTGCTCAGGAAGAGGCAAAAAGATTGGGACATGATTATGTTGGTACTGAACATGTCCTGCTTGGATTAGTGAGAGAGGGAGAAGGGGTGGCAGCTGAGGTCATTAGCAACCTTGGGATAAGCCTTGAGAGTATTCGCATTGAGGTAGAGAAGGTAGCACCAAAGGGTTCAGAGCTGCTTACCTATGGCGATGTACCCTTTACCCCTCATGCCAAAAGGGTGTTGGAATTGTCTGTGGAAGAGGCAAGGAGATTGGGACATAATTATATTGGGACAGAGCATTTGCTGCTGGGGTTAATCCGTGAAGGCGAGGGTATTGGTTCTAAAGTCCTTGTCAATCTTGGCATAAATCTTGATACTGTGAGGGAGGAGGCTATAAAGCTGCTTGGCGGCGGCGTGCCGAGTGAAAAACCGGCTGCTGCTCATCCCAAGAAAACATCAACGCCGGTATTAGATGCCTTTTCCCGTGATTTAACCGTGCTGGCAAAGGAGAATAAGCTTGATCCAGTGGTTGGCAGGGCAGATGAGATAGAAAGGGTCATTCAGATTCTTGCCAGACGAACCAAGAATAACCCGGTATTGATAGGTGACCCTGGGGTAGGCAAGACAGCCATTGTTGAAGGGCTTGCACAACAAATTGTCTCTGGCAGTGTGCCAGAGGTATTGGTCAATAAACGGGTATTGTGCCTTGATCTGGCAGCCATTGTTGCCGGCACAAAATTCAGGGGAGAGTTTGAGGAAAGATTGAAAAGGGTGATGCAAGAAGTGCGGCAATCAAGCGATGTTATCCTGTTTATCGATGAGATGCACACCCTGATTGGTGCCGGGGGAGCTGAAGGGGCATTAGACGCTGCCAGTATCCTTAAACCGGCATTGTCTCGCGGTGAACTCCAGTGTATTGGTGCAACCACCTTAGATGAGTATAGAAAATATGTGGAAAGAGACGCTGCCTTGCAAAGAAGGTTTCAGACAATTGTTGTGGATGAGCCGTCTGTAGACGAAACCATTGAAATATTGAAGGGATTGAGGGATAAATATGAGGCACACCATCGGGTAAAGTTTACAGATGAATCATTAGAGGCTGCGGCAAAGCTTGCACATCGCTACATCTCAGACAGATTTCTACCGGATAAAGCCATTGACCTTATGGATGAGGCCGGCTCAAAAGCAAGGCTTCAAAACACAACCATGCCGCTTGACCTTAAAGAATTAGAACAGGAAATAGCCAATGTTTCTAAGGAAAAAGATGCTGCTATCGGTGCTCAGGAGTTTGAAAAGGCAGCTAAAATGAGGGATAAGGAAAGAACCCTCAAGGCCAACCTTGATGAAACAAAAAAACAATGGGAAAAGGAAAGAGGGGTTATTGAAAAGAAGATTGTTGCAGACGATATTGCCGATATACTCTCAAAGCTTACCGGCATTCCTGTATACAAGCTCGTTGAAAAAGAGGCAGAGAAACTCTTGCGAATGGAGGATTCAATCCATGAAAAGATTGTAGGACAAAATGAGGCAATCTCTGCACTGAGCAGGGCAATGCGTCGGGCAAGAACAGGGCTAAAGGATCCAAAAAGACCCATGGGCTCATTCATCTTCCTTGGTCCAACCGGTGTGGGTAAAACAGAGCTGGCAAAGGCATTGGCTGAGTTTTTGTTTGATGATGATGAGGCAATCGTTCAGCTTGATATGTCTGAATTTATGGAAAAATTTGCAGTATCAAGATTGGTTGGCGCACCTCCCGGCTATATCGGTTATGAAGAGGGCGGGGAATTGACAGAAAAGGTAAGAAGAAAGCCTTACGCTGTGGTACTCTTGGATGAAATAGAAAAGGCACATCCGGATGTCTTTAATATCCTGCTTCAGGTTTTTGAGGATGGGCATCTAACCGATAGCCTCGGGCATACCGTTGATTTCAAGAATACCGTGTTGATCATGACATCCAATGTCGGGGCAAGGGATATATTTGAAACAAAGGATCTTGGGTTTATAACCAAGGGAAAGGAAGATATATACACAGATATGAAGGATAAGGTCATGGCTGAAATGAAAAAGACATTTAATCCTGAATTCCTGAATCGAATTGATGATGTTATTGTCTTTCATACCCTGAGCAAGGAGCATATCGATCAGATTGCCAATATGATGGTAAAAGACCTGAATGAACGAATTCATGAACAGGGAATAAGCCTTGAATTATCCCAGTCAGCCCATGAATTTTTGTTCAAGAAGGGGTTTGACCCTGCCTATGGTGCAAGACCACTACGCCGGGCTATTCAGAGACATATTGAGGATCCTCTGGCTGAAGAGCTCCTGAGAGGAAAATTCAAGAAAGGCAAGATTATGGTCGATGTCTCATCCACAGATGCGACAAAGTTGTGCTTTGTTGCTACCGGTAAAAAGAAGAAGGCTGGGGCAGATTTCTGAATCGCGAATTGCGAATCGCGGATTGCGAATCGCGGATTGCGAATCTGCAGAAATGGAACGGAGCAGAATCGCGAATCTGCGGAAATGGAACAGAACTGATTCGCAATCCGAGATTCTGCTCCGTTTCTTCAGATTCGCGATTCGCAATTCGAGATTCGAGATTCTGCTCCGTTTCTTCAGATTCGCGATTCGCAATTCGAGATTCGAGATTCTGCCGGCTGATTGCTGACCAATTCTGAGTAAACGGAGGCAATATTTATGGGATTTCCTGCAAAAAAAAAGGAAGAAAGATTTACTTATGGAGATTATTTGCAATGGCCGGATGAGGAGCGGTGGGAATTGATAGATGGTGAAGCCTATGATATGAGCCCTGCACCATTAAGAAAACATCAGGAAATATCGGGTAATATATTTGCTGATTTCCATAATTATTTAAGAGATAAACACTGCCGCGTGTATGCTGCCCCTTTTGATGTCAGATTGCCTGAATCTGACAAGGATGTGTCAGATGAAGAGATAGTGACCGTGGTTCAACCGGATATTGTGGTTGTTTGTGATGGAAATAAACTTGATGACAAAGGGTGTAAGTGTGCCCCTGATATTGTCATAGAGATTTTATCCCCACATACAGCCAAAAAAGATGTTGTAACCAAACACCATTTATATGAAAGACATAAGGTGAATCAATACTGGGTACTTGACCCTGAAACAAAAGAAGTGGTTGTATTTAAGCTTAAAAATGATAGATATGGAGAGCCTGAAAAATACAAGAAAGAAGATACGATAAAGGTAGATATATTCGAAGATCTTGAAATAGATTTGAGGACAATATTTAAGTAATATATGCAAGCCATTGATTAAATGTTGTTTCCGTGTTTTGTGTGGTGATTTCTAACTGCACAGGTCGATATATTATGTAATCTCATGTCAAATTCCTATTCCGTAACAGCCTGTCGAACCCCCTCCACTTGAGGCATTCGAGAAATTCGTAGAGTCTTGTAGCATAAGGGAAAATAGAGGGTATGAAAAAAACTTTCCCCCAATATGTATGGCAAAAACAAACACAAATGACGGATTATCCCTCCATATTAGTATTACTCAAAAAAAGTCACCCAAAAAAAACAAAAAACTGTTGAAAAAATGTCTGCAATATGCTATTATACCAATAATGACAATTACTTAACAATGGCAGATAAAGCAGATTTAGTGGGTTTGGTTTTAATCAAACGGTGGCAAACTTATTCATAGGATAAAAACTGGCTTAAAAGCGTAACTCAGAAACAAATTCCCTGAATTCCGTACCAGAAAATGGTTATCGTCCTCTCCAGTTCATCGAGATTCCTCAAAAAATCTCGGATAGCAAATACCTACACTGTTATCATAGGAATTCAGGGAATCTGTTTTTGCACCATTTCCAGTTTTTAGCCTGTGAATAAGTTATTGTCCCCAGCATCGATGCTATGAATGGATTATCTCTCAATGTTGGTATTACCCCAAAAAAAAGTTACCCCAAAAGCAAAAAACTGTTGAAAAAATGTCAAAAATATGCTATAATATCAATAATGACAGTTAGTTAACAGAGGGGGGAGACAGATGGCAAAAGTTTATCGATTACCATCATTATTTGACTTATATAACTTTAATTGGAAGCAGCTTAACGGAACAGGGGATCTGGAACGATTGAAGATGGTTTTTGAGGTACTACAGGATGAAGAGTTAATGTTGAAATTAGAAGCAGAGAGGAAAGGTCGTCGTGATGATTATCCCATCAGACCTGTATGGAATTCCATCATAGCCGGGATAGTATTTCAGCATAAAAGTATAGAGTCGTTACGGCGGGAGTTATTACGGAACGGAGAATTGCGTATGGTATGTGGATTTGAACTTCTTAACGGAGCTGACGCAGTGCCGAGTAAGGATGCATATTCTTTAATGTCAAAGAAGCTCTTAAACCATCAAGACGACATTGATTCGATGTTTGATAAGATTGTTGAGGAGATAAGGCAAGTACTTCCTGATTTTGGGAAGAATACAGCCGTAGATAGCAAAGCTATCAGAAGTGAATGTAATGGCAAGAATAAGCGAAATGATAAGGATAATCGAGGGGATGCGGATGCTGACTGGGGGAAAAAAGTATATCATGGCAAGAGAGAAGATGGGACATTATGGGAGAAAATAACCTCGTGGTTTGGGTATAAGGTGCATCTTTTAGTTGACACTACATATGAATTGCCAATAAGTTATGAAGTAACCAAGGCATCCGTGCCAGACATAAAGCAATTAATGCCTCTTGTTGAGAAGGCAAAGAATACACATCCTTCGCTTCAGATAGAGATATTAACAGGTGATAAGGGATATGACAGTAAAGAGGAGATAGTGAAGTTGTGGGATAATCACAAGATAAAACCAGTAATAGACATAAGAAATATGTGGAAAGATAAGGAAGAGACACATGCATTAAAGAGCGATAAGGTTGACAATATTGCATATAATTACAAAGGGTGTGTGTATTGTTATGATATGAATACAGCGGAGAAGAAAGAGCTGGCATTTAATGGGTTTGAGAAAGATCGAGATAGTCTCAAGTATTTATGTCCTGCAAAGGCGTATGGAATGGAGTGTAAAGGGAAAGAGCTGTGTGGAGAGAAAGGTTATGGACGAATAGTAAGGATACCCCTCGAAACTGACCGCAGGATATTTACCCCAATAGCAAGAAGCAGTTACAAATGGGAAAAAGCATACAAAAGCAGAACAGCCGTAGAAAGGGTGAATAGCCGAATAGATGGAAGTTTTATGTTTGAGCATCATTATATTCGAGGGCAGGCAAAAATGAAAATGAGAATGGGTATGGCATTATTGGTCATGGTTTGCATGGCATTAGCCAGGATTCGAATGAATCAAAAAGAGATGATGCGATCATTAGTAAAAAGGCCTTTGCCAAAAGAGAAAGCTGCCTAAGATAAAATCTCTGGATAATTTTAGATTTTTCAGTAAAATGAACAAGAGGATAGTGTGCCCTAAAAAGGAAGAAAAAATGGATATTTCCAGTAAAAGTGCATCCAATTTGATATGGAGATGGAAAATGCTACATTTTGCAGATAAATTGTGTTCCAGAGCACCATCTACCATCCCCTTGACATGCTTAAAAATGCTACAGTCAGGCTCTTTTTAATCTCAAAAAGCCGATTTCTCGAATGCCTCTTCCAAAGTTATTATTGACAATCACTAAGAGATATGTTAAACTAATCCAATCTGTGCAATTAAGATTTAAGCCACAGATTACACAGATTACAGAGAGAATAGGGAAGAAAAATCTGTTGGCATGTAACAGTAGAGACGCAAGATATTGCGTCTCTACCATGTCTCCATAATTTCACCATACATTAGTTGTTGAATTTGTTTGCAATTTCTTTAATCTGTGGTAATCTGTGTAATCTGTGGCTATATTCTCTGTTTCTAATTGCAAAGGAGGGTAAGTACCCATAGTATTCTGCAGCAACAACTATTTGTGGGAAACTTGTAGCTGCGACCCTTGTGGTCGCTTATTAGCAGGGACAAGCACTGTAGTGCTGCGTCAACCTTAATTTGACGCATAGCAATTTGTAGGGACATCCCTGCCAAAGAGGCGGGTGTCCGTTAAGCAGGGACAAGCCCTGCAGCTACATTGTGATCGATTGTTGTGTGTGGGAATCTTTGTAGCTGCGACCCT
>JAHIZN010000150.1 GCA_018814245.1 bacterium | reverse complement strand
TAAGAAGAGCTTGATAATGATTTATCTCTTAGAATTTACACCCTTTGTGGTTCTTTCTCTGCCAGAGGTGCTACCTTTTCTCGTTGCAATAGCTGCTGACTAACGAGGCTTGATGCAATTATCCACAACCGCACAGGTGGACAATTTTCAATTGTCAATTATCAATTATCAATTGTCAAAGGTATGTAATCGTACGCAGTTCAAAATTACTTCATGCACAAAGGGCAGTCTATTTCTAACCCCTCGTGGAATACATCTCCAAAATCTTTTTCCCATGGTAGTTGATAAAGATATGAATGTCCTGATGAAATGAATTGTTCTGCGGTTTTCTTTGCTGTACTGAAGTTATGATCAAATTCAATAGTATATTTGGAATCTGGAGAAAAAGGCATGAAAACTTGCCTCAAAAAGGAATTGTTCGCCTGAAGGGTTAATAACCAGACACTAAGTTTTGTTCGGTCAAAACACGACATCAATGTATTCCAATCAAGGTCTTTACCCTCAGTGTTTATTCTGTTATATACCTCAAACAGCATTTGGGCAATATCTCCATCAAGTGCATACAGGGGAATCTGCATCTGAGCATTGTAGCTATTAGGCTTAAGATGATATTTCATTGCAATGTGCAGATCCTGATGAGCATACACCTTTAATAATTGCATATTATGCTCTTTCTGATTGCTCAGACGATGGGCTAATGGATGACCATGAATGTCCCCGGCAATATGCGTCAAATAACCATAGGCATATGCCCTTAGTTTATCCTTTTTTTCCCCGTCCTTTACCATCTTGATATAGTCTAACATTCTTGTAGCAAACTTTGTTAACAAGCTATGATGAAGTATGCGGCTAAATGGGGTTTTATTGAAAAGGTCAGGACCAATTGCCCCAAGTGCTAAATATGTCCAATAAATATCAAGTATTCCCTTAGCCTCTGATCCCAATATTCTTATCGTCTGAGCAGCAAGCTCGATATGGGTTAATAACCCATAGGCAAAACTATCCTTAGCCAAAAGCATGATACTAATTATTGTCATAGCAATAAGGGATATTTTCTTCATTATTCTCACCTTCCTCATTTTATTATTCCAATCCTACCCATTACCTTTTCATCGTTATGATTAGTGATAAGGTAGATATAAATTCCACTTGCTACCCTTTCTCCGTCATCATTTCTACCATCCCATACAGCCTTACCATCACCATCTGTCTCTTCTATTGTCTTGATTAACTCTCCTGCAATATTAAATATTTCAATATTAGCATGGGAAGTAAGCCTGTATTCCTGAGGGACATTATCCCCGCCAAAGATTATTTCCGTATTACTATTTGGCATGAATGGATTAGGATAGACAATAATCTTTTTCAGATGTCCTGCAGGGGAAACCTGAACCGCTATCGTTACAGTACAAGTTGCATCCTTGCTGATCGTCGTTGTATCAATGGTCAAATGGCCTGTAATGGTGGCATTGATGATACTATCTCCTTGTATAACCGTATAAGTTCCTGTGTAGTTGCCGGATACTATTTCTTTCATTATCATCCCATGCTTCATTGTACCTATATCAAATGTAGCGGTCCCGCCTGCACTGCCAATCAAGGTTACAACCAATATATCCCCTGTTTTTAATGGTGCTGCTGCATTATGGGTTACTGATGTAATGTAGATTGGCGTGGTATTATCCACCACTATTTGCACGCTTGTGGTATAGCTAAGTCCCGCCTCATCCATGGCAATGGCTCGCACTGTATATGTCCCGTCAACCATACCGCCTCGTATTCCAATTCATGGTAAATGGTGCCGTGGTATCCATGCCAATGGCATGTGTGCCCATGCTTGAGCCTGCCTCAAACACCACACTCGCAATGTCTATCTCGCTTGAGGTGTATGTTACTGTAGCCACACCCCTGATGAGTGAGGCTACACTGACGCTGCCTGCTGGTACGGTGTTGTCTACCTCGATGAATACACTGACTGAATCGAGCATATTCTCGGCACCATCTATTGCTCTGGCAGACAATGTATGAGTGCCCGCATCCATTGTATTTGAGCTGGTAGCCATTGACCATGGGGCAGTTGTTCTTGATCCAATCAGTGTACCATCACGGTAGAATTCTACCCTTGCCACATTGATTGCATCTGCTGCAATTGCATCTATGCTAAATGTACCTGTAACATGGGCGTTATTTGCCGGGCTAACAATCATCACGCTTTCTGGTATGGTGTTGTCAACAATAATATTTATCATACTGCTGTTTGTCCCATTTCCGGCAGCGTCGTATGCCCTGAAATATACGCTGTGTGCACCGTTATTGGCTGCTGTGGTTGCCCATGTATCCTTAAAATTACCACCACTGCTGCTTGTGCACAATACACTATCCACATAGAATTCAACCCTGTCCACGGTGTTTACATCCTGTACTTCGGCTGTCAGGGTGATACTGCCGCGATATGTTGCACCTGATATTGGTGAGCTGACTGTTAGTGTCCCACACGGCGTACTATCAAGTGTTATGGCAGCGTTTGTCCCATACACATTCCCGGCACCATCTCTCACTTGATAGTATACTGTCTTGTTATCATCGCCTGCACTCAATTCCCACTGCTTGACTACATTTGCCGTC
The DNA here is from genome assembly GCA_018814245.1 of bacterium. Lineage (GTDB taxonomy): Bacteria > UBA9089 > CG2-30-40-21 > CG2-30-40-21 > CG2-30-40-21 > CG2-30-40-21. Next base: position 12,991 of record JAHIZN010000150.1, on the reverse strand, counting down.
TCCCATACCTGTCCACTAAATGACGGCTCATTGCTGTAACAAACCCTGTCAACACCTGTAGCATCATCGCTGTATTCCAGCCTTAGGGTTACAAACCGTGAATTGGTGTATGCTGCACCAGCGTTTATGGTTATTGTCCCTGCTGGCAGTGTGCAGTCATAGGTAATCGTTGTGGTCACGGTGGATATATTCCCCGCTGTATCCTGGAGCAAATAGTATATTGTTCGCAACCCCGCACTGCCAAGGGTTATTGTATGCGCGGCTGCCAGAGCCCCTGTCCATGTAACACTCGGTGTCCCCCCTGCACCTACTTCTGCATAACCTGCTGCTGCTACCTGACTCGTGGCATCGTTGTAACTTAAGGCAAGCGTTACAGTATTGGTACTTGTGTATGCTTGTGCTGCTACCTCACCAATTGGTGCAGTATTATCCACTATCACCATTTCTTCATTTGTGTACCCAATATTGCCCAATATATCGCTGCAGCTCAATCTGATGCTGTGTCCGCCATCTGTCAAATTGATTGTATTTAAGTCTCCTGCTGTTGTCCATGTCCCGCCGTCTATTCTCATCATGGTTGTACCCATGCTGTGAGTATCTATCCAGCTTGAGGTTACAGCTACTGTGCCGCGAACCACTGCACCTGCCTGTGGAGCGGTGATTGTGCCTGCTGGTGCGGTATTATCCACCACGCATGTGCTGCTTGCGGCATAGCTCAGGCTTGCATGGTCAACTGCCGTGGCCACAATGGTATATGTCCCATCCATCATGCCTGTCGTGTTCCCATTCCCATCCGTCGTATTCCAGCTGACATTAAACGGCGGGGTTGTATCCATGCCCATGGTGTATGTGCCCAGGACTGAGCCATACTCAAATACCACTTGCGTAATATCTGACTCGCCTGAGGTGTATGTCACCGTGGCCATGCCTCGCACGAGTGATGCTGCATTCACACTGCCAATTGGTGCGGTATTGTCTATGGTTACTTGAATGGTGTCTGAGCCTGTCTCAACGCCGCTACCGTTAAACGCATATGCCCTGAGTGTGTAGGTGCCGTCTGGTGTAAAGCTGCCTGTTATCCATGTTCCGCACCAGCCGTCGATACTACTTGAATCCACGCTCCTTGTGCCGGGTGTACCTGTCAGGCTCCATGTTGCTGTGCCTTGTGCCGCTTCAAACTCTACCCTTACGGTTGTGTCTGGTGCGGTTGCCTTGACCAATACATTGCCGGTGATACTTGCATCCGGCAGCGGGGTGACTATGATTACCGGTGTCCCTGCATTCCCAACCACCACCAATCTCGCATCACTCATGCCAATGTTTCCGGCAGCATCGCTTGCCTTGATGACAAAGATGTGCGAGTCGTCACTGACACCTGCTGTGTTCCATGTGTATGTGCCCTGGCCGCTTGCTGCTGACCACTGACTCACTTGTGTCCATGCCCCACCGTCAAGGCTGATGCTTGGTGTGCCCACAACTGCCTGATCTATGCTGAATGTTATGCTCATGGTGTCTTTGACCACTGCTGAGGCTTGAGGGCTGCTCACGGTTATTGCCGGCACTCCTGTATCCACAACGATTGTATCGCTGACAACGGTTGCCGTGTTCCCGCACATGTCCCTGAACGAGACACAGACTGTTTGTGTGCCTTCAGCTGTAAACAACCATGACCGCATCCCTGTAATCTGCTCCCATTGCCCAAGCGTTGTCCCATCCGTACCAAACCGCACCTGTTCCACACCCGATAAATTGTCGCTTGCCCCTACATTCAGCCTCACCTGTCTGCTGGTTGAGTATGCCGCATTCTCATTGATGGTAATCGTGCCTGATGGCGGGGTATTATCATACACTACGCGATCGCTTGTTGTGCCGTTCACATTGCCGGCATTGTTCATAAACCTTACCTGTACGAAGCGATACTCGTTATTTGTTGTCCCGCCGCTGCCGGTAACAATGTTCCATGAAAGCGTCCCTGCCTGGTATGTCTGCCAATTTGACCAGTCGCTGCCATTGTTTGACAGACTCATGCTGCCCACGACTGATACAGGATCGCTGGCTGATATGGTCAGGGTTACGCTGCCATCATTGGTGTATAGGTCATCCTCATTGATCAGGATATGGCAGCCAGGTCCCTGCCTGTCAAGGATGATTGAATCTGCAAAGGTTGCCTGCAATCCTGATACATCGGTTATCCTGAAGTAAACCCATTTTGTGCCATCACTGCCCTCAAGTGTCCAGTTGTATGTGCTCGGTGTGCCGCTAATTGTTGTCCAGCTGACCCTATTGTTGCTGAAGCTGACACTGGCCACCTCACATGGCAACTCATACTGGAGGCTCATGACCACGCTGCTTGTGGCGGCATACACGGCACCGCTGTTTATACTCACTGTGCCAGTTGGCAGTGTAGCATCATACTGTATGATGCCCGTGATGCTCCCAACATTGCCGGCAGTATCCATCATTTCCATCTCAACGCTTCTCACACCACTTCCCGCTGTCTCAAGCAGCCACTGCCGCACAGTACCTACACCCTCCCATGGTGTCCATTCCCCTGCTTCATTTCTGTACCTAAGTGCTGTAACATCACCTGAGTATGTCAATCCAAGCATTACATCCGGATTAGTTGTATATGTTGCCCCGCTGTTGATACTTAGCGTGCCGGTCGGCTTGGCGGTGTCAATGACGAAACTGCCTGACCTTGTGCCAATATTTCCACCATTATCTGCCTTGTCTGTACCAGTGGCACAGACGATTGCTGTTCCGTCATAGCCGGCTATTACTGTATATGTGCCTGTGTACTGTCTGCTAAACCCTTGCTGCAGGCTCATGGCTACATTGGTTACGCTCGTTGTACCGTTTGGTATTACGCAAACGGTTGGGGTACTTGCCAGATCCTCTGACGCTGTAACGCATATCCTGACACTGCTGCTGGCAGGACTTGGTGCGGCAATAATGCTCAAGATTGGCGGCGCGGCATCGGACATCAGGTGCGACTCACGGCTGCAGGAGACATTGCCGGCTGTATCTGTTCCGCGAACCCTGACAATATGCTCGCCGTCGATCAAGGATACGCTGTATGTCCCCTGACCACTAATCACTGACCATTGACTCGCCTGTGTCCATGTACCGACATCTAAGCTGATGCTCGGTGTGCCTGTTATTTGTGTGGCTGCATCTATCCCGCTAAACCTGATGCTTACTGCTGTCCCATTTACCAGTGCCCATTCTGCTGGATAATCTACACTAAATACTGGCGCCCCGTATTATCTACCTTTGTTGTTGTAGAGACGGATGTCTTTAAGCCCGCCAGATCAATGGCTGTGGCTGCTACTGTTACTGTGCCGTCATTAATTCCGGCCGGATTCCAGTATATCTCGTAGGGAGAAGTTGTATCTGTACCTATGACATATGTCCCATTGCTGCTTGATACCTCAAACACTACCTGCACCACATCATGGGATACCCCTGTGATTGTTACTGTGGCTATTCTATTGCCGCCAACAATGCTTGCCGCGCTTACCTCCATACTCTGTGTAGTCCCTATACCCTTCTCTTGCGAATAACTACTCTCATTCCCTACATAATCATAAGCCGTAAGGACTACATAGCAGGTTGTATCTGTGGCTAAATTAGTTAAGGTATGGGTAGAAGCCGGTGGTTTAATATCAATAATAGTAGAATAATTTCCTGTTGAGGTTCCGTAATATATCCTATATCCTGCTAAATCATGTTCAATATCAGCCTTCCATTCAAGGGATACTTCTCTGTCAGATTTTATGGTTATCGTACCCCATGCAGGGATTCCGGGTGGGGTACTATCCAGAATAAATAATGATCTTGTTGCCGATGTACCAGATGAGAGTCCTGTAGCAGTAATAGTTACTGTCCCATCTGCTGATTGTTGAGTGGTAGTAAATACAGCAGTAAAATTGCCGATTATATCCGTAGTAGCCATCGTAGAGGTGATGGTAGTACCAAAATCAATCCGTATATTCTCATTTGAGCCAAAGCCGCTGCCTTTTACAGTAACAAGGCTTCCTACTCGACCGATAGTAGGGCTTATCAGGGTAATCCTAGGGGACAAAACAACATCAAATGCCTCTGCCCCGGATGCCAGAAATAGCCTTTTCAATCCTGGAGCGGCAAGTACTTGAGTATCTGTTGATGGTGTTGAGTATATCCTTTCATGTATTTCTTCCCCTTTTTCGGTTTTAAGGATAATATATGCACTATAATCTCTATCCTCGATGTCATCAGGTATGCTAATATTAAAACTAACACTGCCAAAATCCTTTGGTTTTATCCAGATAGGTTTTGTTTCATTAATAATATCTGCTATCTTTAGTTGTACCCATATATTCCCTTCACCATTGCCATTATTTCTCACCCTAAGGGTAATGGTGCCTCTTTTACCAATGGTAAATGATAAATCAGCAGGTATTTCCTCAAATGCAAACTGGGGTATTAATTCAAATGTCTTGGATTCAGACAGAATAACTTTATCATTATGCAATGCTTCTGCAAGGATAGTATATGTTCCAGCAGAACCGCTTGTAGTGCCAATAAAAGTAAATGTCTTTGTTTCCCCTATGCCTAACCCTAATGGTACGCTATCCTGATAAAATCCGGTATCTATCCTTAACCCTCCCTTGAATTCATTTGCCCCTAAGTTTGATACAGTTACATTAATTGGTAATTGTTGTTCTGTGTAACCCATAATCTTTTCTGGTATTTCAATCTCTATGCCAACTACATCATTTTTTGCTGCCTTGAAGGATGCAGCTCCTGACCCAAAGAAGGATGAATGATCAATCACATAGCTCCCCTCTTCTAAATCGTATATAAGCTCACCAATAGCAGTAGTTCCCATTGGGACACAGAAGCCTTGTTTTATTGTAATAGAATTATTGCTGCAATCAATATTTGCTATATCCGGAGCTTTTCTTGCTGCTCTTCTACCTATCTCTTTTTCTTTAATGCGTATCCTTGGCATATTTTTACACCACTGTGGAAGGGAATTAAGCTGTGTGAGTGGTGGAGCATTAAGATTATGCAGGGCTTGAGGTTGTTGCAGGGTAAATGTTACCTCTACCTCTGAATCACACCTGCCTGTATTAGTCAGGCTAAATGGCACAACCACTACGCCTTGTGGATAGAGTTGTTTTGGTGTTACCTCAACTGTTACCTGCTCACCAAATATTACCCTCTTATCCTCAACCCTTTCTATATCCCCTGAGAGTATTACAGTAATCGTCCCACTTTTAGTAAACTTACATTTTTGTTGAACAAATGTTGCCTGATTGGGTGATAGCGTTATGGTTCCTAAGTCTTCTGCAATATCTGCCCAAATAATCCTTGGTCTGATATTTACCTTGAGCTCGCTTGTGTTTTTTAGTTGTACTGATGCGTCAAATTCATCCCTTGCAACTATCTCTGGAACGGTAATAATTACTGAAACCTCTGGCGGCATTACCCTGATGTACTCTGTTGTTTTCTCACTATTTAAGAATCCTGCAAGCACAAATGAACCATCTGATTTTACAGTCTTTGTAAAGGTATTACTTCCATTTGGAGGCAGGATAAATGCCTCAGAAAGTATTATTGCCTCATCCTTCCTTAAAACAAGGCTTAATTCAGATGTAGAGGTAGACAAACAATTATAGGCTGTTGCAGTTATAATTATTGGCTCCTGGGGTTTATATACAGGTTTATCAGTAGAGATTACCAGATATACATCCTTACTTATAACATGGAATGAATTTGAAGATATATCAATAACCTGTGTAAGTTTTGATACTAAGTTTGCCTCAATATAGGATTTACCGGGTATCACCACTTTTCCGATATTAGTGGTAAATGTAGCATCTGGTGAGGTAATATTTATATTTTTACTTTCCTGATACAGTAATCTTCCCTTTGTCTGAAGCCTTCCAACGCCGTGGTCAGTAGCAAGGTATACATAGTCAGAATCAATTGCCATGGCACGAATAAAATTAGAAGGCAGCCCATCCTTGGTGGTATACACCTGCCATGTATCATTTGCCTTGTCATACCTGCATACCCCATCATGAGTTGCACACCAGACAAAGCCGCCGCTTGCTTTCACTACCCGAACATCACTCTTAAGTAAACCAGAATTAATAGCCGTAAATCTTCTGATTGTATCCTTGCTTTTATCATACCTGTATAATCCTTGTTCTGTCCCAAACCATACTGCATCATCCTCGGTATCGATAGAATAGATAACCATATTATCCAGATGATGTATATTATCCCATGTCTGGTTAATCCTGTTATACCTACTAACACCCTTTTGGGTTCCAAAGTAGATATACTCACTATCCTTTGCCACGGCATTTATATGGGTATCAATCAATCCATCGTTAGTGGTAAACCTCCTGAAAGTAGAATTTGTCTTATCAAGCCTGATTACTCCGCCATATCCTGCAAACCAGATATACCCTGAATCTATCATTGCCGAATGGAGTTCCAAGCCCCTTCCCCCATAGGGTAATAATTCCATGTCATATCTAAGGTTTTGAAAACCATTGCCGATTCTTTCGCATCTACTTATACCATCATGGGTTACTAACCAAACATAATCAGAATCCGCAGCAATTGCCTTAACATGATTACTCGACAGTCCATCAGCAGTAGTAAGGTTCTTAAAGGAATCATTCATCTTGTTATATTGTGATAAGCCTCCCCTAACAGTGGCAAACCAGATAATTCCACTGTCTATATTTATTGCAGTTACCTCATTATCAGCAAGCCCATTAACAATGGTATAGGTTTGCCATGGTGCTGCTGGTTTATATTTACTAATCCCATCATTTCCACCTGCCCAGACCATATCATCATCAATCCCTATTGCCTTTGTCTGATTACCGGCCAATCCATCCTGTGTAGTAAAGGTTTTCCACAGATGATTTATCTTATCGTATTGGGTTATACCCTTATTGGTTGCAAACCAGACAGAATTGGTTCCAGTTGTAATGGCGTTTACCTTATTTTCTGGCTGATTTACAGAGGTGACAAAAATATTAAACAGGTCATTTGATTTATCATACCGGGTTGTCAGCCCATCAGGTGAGCCAAACCAGATGTAGTTCCCATCTATTCCTATGGAATGTACCTGATTATGTGCTAATCCATTTTGTGTAGTATATCCTGTCCAACTATCATCCCTTGCATCATATCTTCTTATACCATCATAGGTAGCAAACCAGACAAGGTTGCCGTCAATGGCAATATCATTGATAAAATTACCGGGTTGAGTATCTGCAATTCTATATGTTTTCCAACTGCCTTGAGTTTTGTCATATCTTGCCGCACCATCCCATGAACCAACCCAGACCGTATCAGTACCAACAACAATAGAGGTAACCTCATTATTTACTAATCCATCTGCTTTAGTAAATGTTTGCCATGTATTATGTATCTTATCATATCTGCTTAATCCATTATACCTTATCCCAAGCCATACAAATTGGTTATCTACGGCTATTGTTGTTACATCATTGCCTGCAAGTCCGTCGATAGCAGTATATGTCGTAAATTTATCCGTAATTTTATCATATCTTTTAGCACCACCAGGTGTAGCAAACCAGATGAAATTCCCATCCACTGCCATATCGCAAATATCATTTACCTCAGCATAACACAGCCATTCCTCTACACTACTAAATGCCTTTACAGTCAGTGTAGCATCGTTTATTGTGCCGTTCAGGTTAGTTATTTGAGTAATGAGGTTAACCTCATCGTCTGCTAAATATACCTTCTTATCCGGGTTGATATTTATCTGTGCATTTATCCCTTGTATATGCAGCGGCTTATAGAAATTTTTATGTTGGGATTTAGAGTCAGTAGTAAGAATAGCTAATGTATATCCACTATCTAAGGCTTGATTTGGTATATTAAATTCAATTGGAATGGATACCTCTCCTGCCCGAATCTCAATGGTATTGGTTTTTTCAAAGATGGTTACATTTCGCTCATCAATTATCCGTACAATATAATCATAGGTTTCATCTACCCCGCCGATATTCTTTAATGTAAAGCTCCCGGTCTCAGGTGCAGCAAGGGTTAATCTATTAATCTTATCGAATACAATCTGTGCTGGCGGTATAAAAAAGCTAAATGATTTGGTAATGGTACTTGTTCCAAGCATTAATGTGGCTTCTGCTGAATGTAGTCCTGAGAGGGTAGTCTCAGGGATAGTAAAATTATATGTTATGCTGCCGGTTTCATTGGGTAAGAGGGTAACACTATCTGTCCCTGCAAAATTACAATCAGGAATCGATACAATTCTTAGTAAATCTTCCTTAAATTTGCCGGTATTAGTTATCTTCAAATTCATCCCTAAATTTTCTCTAATTCGATAAGATGGTTTATCAAAACCAAGCTTAATAACATTAGAGCAAGGAATCTCTATTTCATCTGCAAGTGTAGTAAATTCACCAATCAGGTTATATGCTAATTTATACACCTCTTCAAACTTAATTTGTGGTATAGAGATATTAAAATTAAGCGTACTACTCCCATATAAGGTAATCGTCCCATAGGTATTGGTGCCTGCCCAGAGAACATTATTAAGCGAATCCTTAAATATAACGGCTAAGGTTCCTGGTGGCAAGGCTAATGCACCTACATTGGTAACCTTAAATGCCGCTGTACTTGTGTAGCCAAATGCAGGGGGGAGGATTGGGTCGATAATAATAATTGCTTGCGGGGTATTGAAGGTAGTAATAGCCTGCCCTATCTTTTCTCCCTTGCTATATGCCTGAGCATCGAATATACAGACCCCGCCAGCCATGGCATAAGGCAATGTAAAGGTAGCTGTTTGAGTTATTGAGCCTTGAGCAGGAATGTTTAATCCAAGGGTGTTTTTATATATCTGACCATCTCCTATGCTTGTAACTGTTAGGTTAATGGTAGAGTTATAGGTTATACTTGTTTGATTTTGAATCTTTAAGGCATACTCTACAATTGCTATATGATTCATAACAAATCCCTGATCACAGTAAAGTGTAGTAGCAATAACCCTCCCTTTTCCCCATGGATATGCTAATATAGTCGGCATAGAATTTTTAGTGCGTCTTAGAAGAATACTGCTATCATCAGTCCATTGAGAAAAATAACCATCTATATTAGCATCTACATATATTGTATCCTGTCCAGCAAACATAGGATGCTGTTTACTGATATAAGCACCGCCACGCCAGCAGGATTGGTCTTCCCGCCAGCCAAAGCCATCTAATTTACCACCAGGCAGGGCAGAGAATTCATAGCCATGTTGTTGTGTAAAACATATAATTGTTCCACCATTATACACATACTCTGCAAGTCGTTGCTTGACTAATAACGAGCCCTCTAAACCAAATAAACCACCTGAAGGAATAATAAGTATTGGATGGTCTTTTAGGGTATCAGATGGAAGCGACAGATCATGAACAGCATAAGGTTCTTTTAATTTCTCAAGCAATGCTGCAGTAAATCCATAATAACCATTTTGTAGTATACTTATTGATGCATAACCAGATGGATGCAGCATAATTCCATCATAAGTAGACACATCAACAGTATCATCAGGTCTGTCAACTATATCGCCGCCTGCCTTTTTCCCATCGCCATTTGAAGAAGGTGTTGATGGGCCACAACCATCCTTGGCAAAGGATGTGGAAGTAAATCCAGCCAGAAATATTCCGATTATGATGCCTAACAGTAATAACAATGTATACTTTTTCAATTTTTGTTCTCCTCAGAGATGTGTAAGGAACTAATGCACAGTAACATTAATTTCTGATAGTAGGAGCAATTCATGAATTGCCCCTACTCCTTTGTGTAATAAAGGAGAAAAGGGGAAGATGGAGAAGTGGGGAAGATTAATAGAAGTCAGAAATTCAAGAGTCAGAATATTCTTAATTCTGTCCTTTTGTATTCTCCCCGGTTCTCCCTTTCTCCTTATCTTACACATTTATTATATCTGAATAGTTACATCCTCTTTTCTTGTTCAATACCGTAGGGGCAGGGCCCCGTGCCTGCCCTCTGTCTTGCCTACAAAATCGAATGTCTCAGAACCACTACAACCTGCGTATTGCTACAGTGCCTTTCAGATTTTTCTTCCCTATTCTCTCTGTTAATCTGCGTAATCTGCGCAATCTGCGGATAATCTCATCTGTTGTATAATCCTTAATGTCCATTTTGGCTCAACCTGATTATCCGTTTTGTATATTCGGAAATAAGATCATCGCTTTTAAGCTTTCCTTCTGCCACTTTTTCCATTAATCTTAAATGGTGCCTTGATATACTTATCCCTTCAATCTCCGTTGTAGCCTGCACCCTTGCCACAGCAGAGCCGATTTCTTCTTTGTTAGCCAGTAGCAAGTGCAACAGGAAGAGAAAGAACCACAAAGGGTGTAAACACTTAGGGAAAATAATTGCGAGTAGTAACTAAGGTAATTGCAAATGAGAAGAGTTTGACAAGGGGTTGTATCTTAAGGAGTTACACCCTTTGTGATTCTTTCTCTTCTGTAAATGAGATTGACACGATATAGGTCGCTATCCCGAATTATTAGTTGATGTTCTGACAGCAATAGTGTTGCACTTGCTTGTGGCATGTGCGGTTCATAATGACTCCATATTAAGATAATAGTTTAGTTCTTTTTCAGAAAGGAAATCAGTAGAAACATCATTAACATTTGCTGCTTCAATTGCATATTCTGATGCCTCAAAATTGGTTTCCTTTTCAAAAGTTACAACTACTTCAAAATGGATATTTTTTTTATATGCAAGTTCTTCAAGACAATACAGATGTCCATCTGGTAATAATTTACTGTCAAAAACCAGTTTTTCCATAACTGACATCTTTCCACCTCCTTTCAACATGAATTGTTTTTAGTTACCATAACTCGATGTTCAAGTTTTTGCAACCTGTGCAGAAATCGGACACCCACAAGAGGAGAGCCCCTCTGGCAGGGATGTCCATACATTTTCTGGCAATGTTCTGTTGTAGGAACAGGAGATAGCATCTGCCAGAGGGGCTACCTCTCTGGCAGGTTTATCCCCCTGCATTCGCAGGGGCAGGCTCTGTCCACAACCACACATTTGTAGCAAATCACCATAACTGTAGGTCGAAACAACCTAAACATGTTATAGGATTGCATATATGTTGTGAATCCAACAATCAAGTTCTGACACTGTTTCCCCCTTGTTTTATTAACTCCTGATAATTTTTCAATTGCTGCGTTTGCTCTTGCCAAAATGCTAACTCTTGTTCTTTTGTCATATGTTTTATCTTTTCTGCAACTTTTTCTGCTCCATGTCGCTTCATTTCCACACAATTAAATTTAATCATCTTCATAATTGATCACCTCCAGAGGAGAGAATATTTTTATTTCAGAGTATCCGTTCAGTGTATTTACAGCGTTGTACAATTGTGCCAGATCAAATGTTCCCATTTTTTCTCCTTATTTGCATTTACCAGAAAAATCGAATGTGTAAGAAACTAATGATGTTTAATGATTTAAGGGATTTGGAATGATGAATCATCTTAATCCTCAAAATCATTACAAATCATTCGTAGATTACACATTTTTAAGTAAGCGTTCAGCTATCCAGCAGTTAGCCTTCAGCCACAACCCCCTGCCCCCGCCAGCGAGGGATGCAAGGCATTACGGCATAAAAGAAAGTTGAGGGATTACTCACAGCTCAAAATTTTCCTTGACAAAAAGTATTATTTATGGTATATTTTAATTATAATCACGATGAGAGGGCACACCTAAGGTTTCGTCCGAAGGTTACTCCCTCTCCTTTTTTTTACCCAATTTTTTCTCCAATTGACACCTCTTCCCACTCGTTTCCAAAACATCGCTTCTATCGGCACAACATATCTTGGCTGTTTATTAGCTTGAGTCTTATGAATTGACCATACTTGCGAAAATCAAAGAAATCAACAATCTTGTCCCCAATTGTTCTTCTTATAATAAGTTCACCGCCCATCCCAACAATGACATGCAAATTTGCAATAGTAACACCTATCCCTTGTTCCCATTCAGGAAGCATGTGCTGGGCTGCCCAATATTCAATATCATGCTCCTTACATCGCCAGTCAATCCAATTTACTGGAAGAACAGCCATCTTGCCTAATTGACCTTCTTTTATGTACTCACCTCCACCTATCTTTTCTCCGCACCAATTCAACTGCCATCCTTCGCCAATCAAATCCAAGATACTTCCAATCAGGTGTAATCCATACGGATCCACCCAATTCCCCGGATTATTCCCCACATAATTGTAAAGATTTATCCCACCACCAATCCCAATCGGATCCGTCTGCAAAAACCTTCCCACCCCTGCATCATAACTCCTCGCCCGATAATAATACAGTCCGCTATCTTCATCCCATTCCCTACCAGTAAACCTGAACGGATTAACAATGCTGCCTGTCTGATTTCTCATCTTTCCAAAAGCCTCATATCCATAAGAAGCTGCTGAAACACCATTTGCATTAGTTAAATTAACAATACTTCCCAATCCATCAGCGTGATAATAACTTTCAGCACCATCTCTTGTCATGCTAATAGGATTATCTATCCCTGGTCCAAAGGTATATCTTGCCTTTAAGTTATTATACTGATCAAATTCACAGAGTATGTCGAATGCATCATAAAGGTATGTACTTGTTCCTGCACTATCATTCTTTGCTATCCGTTGTCCTGATGGGCTATAGCCAAAGGTATTTATCCGATTGTCAGGAAAGAGTATCTTCACCAGCCTGTTTTCATAGTCATACTGATAGGTAGTCGCATCCGTACCCTCTGTTTTGCTTACCATATTACCGTTGTTGTCGTGTAACTACTCAGCTATCTTATTTTCACACATGACATGAAATCAGTCAATACGCTTTTACAGGGAAAGAACCACAAAGGGTGTAAACTTAGGGAAAATAATTGCAGCAAAACAGGAGTAATTGCAAACAAGAAGAGCCGTT